>JAOUKW010000313.1 GCA_029882335.1 Candidatus Heimdallarchaeota archaeon
TGACCTAGTTCTTCTAGCATTAACATATAAGTAATGCTAGATTATGAACTATTGTAATTTCAGTTAAAAAACTACTGAATTGAAAATTGAGTCACAAATTGATGTATATACAAAAATTATCATGTACAGATTTAATTAATTGATTTTTTAATAAAAAAGTAACTCAACTAATATTATTTACAAAATAAAATGATAGAATTATGTTTATTTGTCATTTAACCACTTATGACTATCCAATAATTGAATTTTTATCTTTTACCCTGAATTCATATATTGAATCTCTTTAGTCTTCAATAGATTTATAATTGATAATCTCTTTAGTATCTAGTCATGCAAAAGGAAGATTATCGTTATTTATTTAAGAATCTAAGAAATGAACTAAAAGACGTTCAACGAGATGTTATCTATCTTGTGGATAATATGCAGAGAAGACTACAAAGCATGGAAAATCAAATTCATTTTCTTGAAACTAGACTTGCACCAGCAAATGGCAATACATCAGCGATTCTCAATCCGAATCAATCTATATTAACCAAAAATATCCAAACAGGTGATAACAGGAAGGTAGTTGTAAAAGAAACAACAAAATCAACAGATAATGAAGATACAATCACAGTACAACCGATGCAACAAAAGGAAGTATCCTATCAAGATCAGACAACAGTCAATCAAGAACAATTTCATTTTACACCTATAGAACCGAGCAACACACCATTTCCTAAAATCAATGATAAGCATCCGTCTGGAAGAACTTATAGATCTATACTTACAGGAGTAGTTGTTAATGATAAATTATTCCAAGATTTAATTGACTTACTCGATGAGATGATTGATAAGGGTAAAAGAAGTAGATATACTGCTAAAGAAAAATATAACCTTGAGAGATATGCATTTTTATTTGAACATCCTAAACAATGGAAAGAAAAGATGATTAAGGAAAAAGAAGAAGTAGATATGATGTCAAAATTAATGCAGCAGTAAATAGTTTAAATTAAATAATCTTAGTGTTTTTACAAGTATTCGTTGATATTTTATTTTAGATAATTAAGAATTTATTTTCAAATTATCACCGCGCAATAACTCTAGGCTTTTATGATTAACAGATAAATAAACATTAGAGTAGACAATAGTCTATTATGCGAGATGGAAAAATATGAAAGAATTCGTTACAAGCGATGGTTTCAGACATCTGGTACGTATTTTCAAGACGGACCTTAATGGTAATTCAACTGCCAGAAACGCGTTGACAAAGATTACAGGGATCAATCATAGATTATCTTCTGCAATTCTACGTGCTGTTGCCATTGATGAATATTCACTTCTTGGAAATATTACAGAAGATGAGAGACAAAAAATTGAAGATGCTCTTTTTGATCCTATTGCCGCCGGTGTACCAAACTGGATGGTAAATCGACAAAGAGATCCCGAAACTGGTGAAGATAAACTTCTCCTCGGTCCAGATTTATTACTACAAAACAAAACTGATATTGACAGAATGATGAGAAAAAGATCTTGGAGAGGAGTAAGACACTCAAAAGGATTAAAAGTCCGAGGTCAAAGAACCAAGTCTACTGGTAGAAACCAAGGTGCACTTGGTGTAAGTAGAAAGAAAGGAGCATAAGTTAATGGGAGATCCAAAAAGAAGTAGAAAGAAATTCCATTCACCAGGTCATCCATATGAGAAACCTAGGATTGAATCAGAATTAATAGTGGTAGGAAAATACGGACTTAGAAGTAAGAGAGAATTATGGAGAGCAAGAACTGCACTTGGTAATTATCGTGCTCAAGCTCGATCTTTACTTGGTCTTGAAGAGCAAGATCGATTAAAAATGGAAAAAATTCTTATTGATAAACTAGCCAGATTAGGTATAGTAAAAGAAGGTACAACTACTGATGATATTCTTGGTTTAGAGGTTGAATCAGTTTTAAACCGCAGATTACAAACGAGAGTTTTAGAATTAGGTTTAGCTGGAACTATTCATCAGGCAAGACAGTTAATTACTCACAGGCATATTGCTGTAAATAATAAAGTAATGACATCACCAGGTTTCATTGTTCCATTGGAATTAGATAATAAAATTACATACACATCAAATTCACCATTTAATGATGCAAGTCATCCACTCTCACCTAGTTTACAAAGACAAGGTGGAGGAATTGTTGAAATTCCTACCAGAGCACCAGAAAGGAGGAATAGAAGATGAGTAGAAAGAAGAAGGATGAAGAAACAGAAGAACTTGTAGAAGAAAAAGAATTAGATGCTGTTGAAGAAGATGAATCAGAGGAAGATTCAAGCGAGGATTCTAGTACTTCTGATGTAGATGATGCAAAAGCAAAATTATTGAAGAGGAAGAGGAAAAAGAGAAAGATCCTCATGGGTATTGCTCATATCTATGCGTCATTTAATGATACTTTTGTTCATATTACTGATTTAAGTGGTGCAGAAACAATTTCACTGAAGACAGGTGGACAATTTGTTAAAGCACATCGTCAAGAACCTTCACCTTTTGCAGCAATGAGAGCAGCATATGCAGCAGCTGATGAAGCAAAAATGAAGGGTTTCAGTGGTTTACATGTTCGAGTAAGGGCTGTAGGTGGTAATAAAAGTAGAACTCCAGGACCTGGTGTACAAGCTGCATTACGTGCCTTGGCTAGATCAAAGATGAGAATTGGCAGAATAGATGATGTCACTCCTCTTCCACACGATGGTTCGAGAAGAAAGGGTGGAAGAAGAGGAAGAAGAATGTAATATCTTCTAGAAACAATTCTTCAAAAATCTTAAACTATACATCTTTTAATTTTATAAATATATCTCAATTCCATTGAATGGAAAAACAACTTTAAATTTTAACATTTTAATTTTTCATTATGTATGATGAAGACCGTACTTTTCTAGCAATACCTGGACCTGTGGAAATTCATCCAAGGGTTTATGCAGCGATGAATAAACATCTCTATGGACATAGAACATCTTTTTTCAGAGAAATTTATAAGCAGTGTGATGAAAAATTCAGACAAACGATTAATACAAAGAATCCCATTCAATTCCATGCTGGTTCTGGTTCACTTGGTCTTCATACTTCAATAACTAATTTTGTGCAAGCAGAAGATCATGTTTTGAATTTAGTTAATGGAAAATTTGGAGAAAGGGTTGAAAAAATTACTTCAAGATTTACACGAAATTCACATTCATTAAAAGTACCATATGGTCATGGAATTACTGCAGACATGGTAAAACAAGAATTTGAGAAAAACGCAGATATTAAGTTTGTCACAATTACTCATAATGAAACATCGACTGGTGTATTAAATCCACTTGAGGAAATTTCAAAAGTTGTTCATGATCATGGTGCACTACTAATGGCGGATTGTATAACATCTGCAGGAGGCGATTTGGTTGAAATGGATAATTGGAACATAGATATATTTGTTTCAGGAAGTCAAAAGTGTTATGGATTACCTCCGGGATTGGCATTCATCGCATTAAGTCAAGCAGCAGATGAACGATTAAATGAGGTTCCCCGAAATAATGATTTTTATAGTGATTTATTACAATTCAGGGAAGGTGTGAAAAAAGGAGATACTCCATTTACACCTCCCGTCAGTTTATTTTATGGATTAAATGAAACTCTAGACATAATACATGAAGAGGGAATGGATAAAAGAATACAAAGGCATCGAACTATGGGTATGCTTTATAGGAATGCAATTGAAGCTATGGGTTTAGAATTATTCGCTCAACCTGAATTTAGAAGTAATACTGTAACAACAGCCAAAGTACCAGATAATGTAGATTCATCGAAATTGTCAAAAGTAATGTTGGAATTAGGCATAATGATTGCAGGAGGACAAGGTACCATGAAAGGTAAAATATTTAGAATAGGCCATATGAATCTTGTCGGACCCAGAGAATTGTTAATGATAGTTGCAGCACTTGAAATTGCGCTTAAAAAAGCAGGTGCAAATATTTCGTTATCTAGTGGAGTTAGTACAATTCAACAATACTTAGCGGATCAGTGATATTTTGAAAATTTGGTTTGAGGCTCTGACTGGAAAGCAGAGCTTATTATTTCATTATCTTGCCAAAGGATTAGAATCGGATGGTCATGAAATACTATTTACTGCAAGAGAAAATGATTACACTAGGAGTAACCTACAAAGATTAAATCGCGAGTTTATATCAATAGGTACTCATGGAGGTGCAAATTTAAAGCAGAAATTAATTGCTGGATCTGAAAGAATTATTAAATTAGCAGAAATTGTGGACGATTTTAAACCAGATTTACTCATCACATTTGGATCACCAGATGCTACTAGAACTGCATTTGGATTAGGAATAAAAACAATACAACTCAATGATACACCTCATGCGAGAGCAGTGGCAAAATTGACTATATCGTTATCTAATTATGTTATTCATCCAAAATGTATTCCTGAAGGTGAATTTTCAAAAAATGGAATTTCCAATTTTTACGGTTACGATGGTGTGGATGAAGTTCTTTGGGTAAAACAATTTGAACCAGATGAATCAGTTATTTATAATCTTGGATTGGAAAAATTTAATTATGTAGTTCTTCGATGTGAGGAAACAAATGCAGCTTATATGAGAAGATTGTATCCTCATATACCTCCTGATTCTACTTTTTTGGTGGAATTTATACCAAAATTAATGCACCTTTATCCAGATCTTAAGTTTGTTGTATTTCCAAGATATCCGAAACAAAAAGAGGATTTGAAAAAGCTTAACATTATCATTCCAGATCAATCAGTAGATACATTAAATCTACTGCATTTTGCCAAAGCAAGTCTGACAGGTGGAGGTACTATGGGAAGAGAGTCTGCGTTACTTGGTACTCCAAGTATGTATACATTTCCATTAGAAGTAGATGTTAGCAGATTTGTTAGAGATTTAGGTTTTCCATTGGTTCATGTATCAAATCCAATTGATATATTAAATGAGTTTTG
>JAOUKW010000314.1 GCA_029882335.1 Candidatus Heimdallarchaeota archaeon
CCGTATAAAAATGAGCATCGGTTATTTGCTCATGGGTTGATAAGATGGGCTATAAGTAGAGAATTAGCCAGAGTTGTTGTAATTGGTGGATTGGATTCACGTTTACGTACAAATGAAGATGTTTTTGCAAAATGTGTATATTCTGCTGCATATAATGATTTGTTTCCTAATCCTCAAATACCAATGATGGATGAAGGATTATTTATTACCGGACCAATGGCATTGGTATTGATGTATGCAGAAATAAACAACTTCCCAGCTCTTGGAATACTACCCTATGCAGAACGATCACGTCCAGATCCTATTGGTGCCTCACATGCTGTTGAGATACTTAATGATTTATTAGGTACTGAATGTGGTGTTCAAGATCTAGTACGTGAAGCAGAGAATATAGAAAATGAGCTTCAATCAATAGAGGGAGTATTACAGGAAGAGGCTGAAGATCAAGATGATCGTGATAAAGGCATGTTTATGTGATGGTTGAAATCCATGAATAAAAATTTACAAATTGTCTATTTTGTGCTTAGCATCATCGGTATGGTGGACGCTTATTATTTAGTATTACTTCATTATGAACCTGGTGCATGTTTGGGTCAGTCACAGACTTTGTTTGGTTTGAGTATAGATTGTGGATATGTTTTGAGAAGTGAATATTCAAAAATAGGTTCTATACCAATTGCATTTTTTGGATTGATGTACTATCTAATGGTATTTCTTTCCTTATACTTCGATAAACAAATTATTAATCAATTTAATAAGAGACAAATGCCCTATACTCATCTCCATGTAATATTTATTCTCACCTCTATTGGATTATTATTCACCTCTGTTTTATTATTTCTACTGTTCTTTATTATCAAGGTAATCTGTTCATACTGCTTAATTTCTGCAATTACCACTATAACATTGTTTATCTTAACTTTTAGAGAGATAAAAAAAATGAAATAAAAAATTAATTAAGTTATTATTAATTTTTGAATAATTCTTATAAGTAAATCAGTAGTGTTATAAACGATTTTTCCGTAACTCTATCTTAGATAAGGTATTTATTCATGTCTGTAAAATCAAAAGTGTATAAAATAGTTCTTCTAGGCGAGGGTGGTGTAGGAAAAACTGCTCTAAGGCACAGATATTTGGGTGCTGGTTTTAAACAATCTTATAGTATGACAATAGGTGCAGATTTTGCAGCAAAACGAACCAATGTCGATGATAAAGATGTTACTCTTCAAATTTGGGATCTTGCAGGTCAAGGACGATTTCAAAGTGTTCGTGAAGTTTATTATAAAGGTTCGCTAGGTGCACTATTGGTATTCGATATTACTAGACAAGATACTTATAATGTCATTCCAAATTGGATAACTGAATTAATGGAAAATAATGGTAATAAGATGGTTCCATTAGTATTAATCGGAAACAAAGGAGATTTACGAGGACAAACTGAAGAACAAGTTCCAGTCGAGGCCTGTAATCAATATGCTTCAATGCTTAGTGATTGGAGTGGTTATAATGTACCATATGTTGAAACTTCCGCTTTATCTGGTGAAAATGTAGAAAATGCTTTTGCAGAATTAATAAGAAATGTAGGTGCATACCTAGATAAATTAAGATCTCAATAGTTTGTACTAAATTAAATCAATTTTTGTATTATTGTAAAAAAAGAATAAAATTTTGAATTTCTGATAACATCAATATTTGAAGGAATGAGCGTCATATAACTCTATTTACTTTTTCTTAATTTAATTTCGTTTTAATATTTTACGCAATTTATTTCTATTTTACCTACTTTCTGGTGTACCAAAGATGGTACATATCCATATAATCAAATTATTTAAATATAATAGGGTTAAATTATATAATAATGGATATAGGAAGTGATTTACTAGTTGAGGAGAGAAACCATGAAGCACTTCTTGATAAACCCCTTTTGTTTTTATTAACTAATAAATTTGGTAAACTCTTGTATCAATTTAATTTTAGTATTGAATTAGAATATCAGGAAAAAATCATTAGTCAATTAATAATGGGACTCAAGAATATAACACAATCAAATACTGAAATAGATAAATTACTCTACTCTTTTAATGAACCATCATATAGTATATTAATTCAAAAGTATTTGGATTTTTATTTTATCTTGGTTTGTGAAAATGCAAATAAATCAATTGAATTAATGCTTCAAAAATTTATTGACTATGTTGTTTTAGAAACCAAATTTTTCAACAACCAAACTTCTGAAATTACTGAATTAAACTCAAATTCATATACAACCATTACAAATAGTCTTCAAAATCAATTCGATTATTTTGAAAAAGAAGCATTGGATAAATTGATGCAACTTAAACATAAGTTTCAGGATAACGAACTGTTAAAATCTAAGGTTGTAGATTCTCATGATGGTCGACTTGATTATTCATATTTGATTGACCAAAGAATCTTTATTCTCATGAGCTTGATGCATAAATTTGGAAAAATAGAAAAGCTATTATTGAAAGAAACTTTAAATTTTGTGAATTTTGATGAAATTTATAATCAATTAGAGGAATTGAAGGTAATAGATACTTTGAATGAAAATGAAAAAACAATTACTGCGATCCTACCCCGTGGTTATATACAATATTCAAAATTTACTGCAAAACTTTCATCTTTGGAGTAAATTTACTTTTTAGCTCTTGGAGGTACACCTAAATATCTCTGAATTTTAAATAATTCAACAAAATTTAATGGTTTGATTCGATTAACCTCTCCTATTGTTGCTATTGTAACTCCTACATGATACCCATCTCTTTTAGCCTGTCTAAGCGGTATCATTATCATTGAGTTTTCAATTCCCCAGTTTCTATATCTTGGTATAATCGATACATCATAGACTGCTGCAATCCCCTGTGATTTAATTAACGTTGAAGAAGCAACTGGCTCACCATTTAACCATCCAATGTATTTAGACCAATATGTATCTTCAGTAAATCTAACATCTTTAAAATTATCCAAAAATGTATCTACAAAAGTTCCTTTGATGTTATATCGATATGAAGTAATTTCAGCCCATTTTTTCATTTTATCTGCATTATTCACTGGTTCTACGAAAAGTGAGTTTGGTGTTGAAAAGATTTCGACTAATTTTGCAATTTCTGCTCCCAATACAATAATATCTCCTGTATTTCTAAGTTTCTTTTCTTTAATTTTATTGACTAATTCATTTGAGTTCAAATCTTTAAATACCCACCAATAATATGGTAGTGATAAATCATTGAACAATTGCGTTGGGTTATTCAAATGTACTTCTTCATCAACAATTTGTATCTGTGATAATATTGCGTTGAAATCGGGATAAGGTAATGGTGATTGAAATTGAAATAAATTATCTAATTCTACATATTGATTTTTTGGGTCGTTGTAATGTTTAAAATAAGAGATTAAGTTATAATAAAATGTATTGTCAATTAAACTGGTTTCAATCTTACTTATGATATTCATAATTCTTAATTGTAATAGTACCTTAAGTTATTATAGATTTAAACTAATAAGCTTTGCTGGTATTTGGTTCTAACCATGGGTCGTATGGACTTTCCGGAATTAACATAATCATTATTATGTAAATAATTATTCCTCCACCATAAAAAATTGAAAATATAACAAATAGTACCCTTACTAAATTTGTATCTAAATCCAAATAGGTTCCAAGACCTCCACAGACTCCCGCTATTATTCTATCATTTCTACTTCTAAATAATTTTCTTGGACTATGTACATAACCACTGTTTACACCTTGCTTATAATTTGGTTGAAAATTCTGATTCTGCATTGTTAGGTTGTTACCACATTTATTGCAAAATTTAACATTACCCGAGACTCTAGAACCACATTTATTACAATCCATATGTAAATTTAATGTATTTAGTATTATAAATAATGCTAATTAAATTATTCAAAAAGGATTAAAATTAGTAAAATTTGATTTCATATCAATAGTATTGAAAATTTCAAATTAAATTTAAAGATATATACTTTAACAGTAATGTAAAATATTATTAATATCTACAAAAATAAATGAATAAGGACTAAAAAAATGGTTTTGGGATTGGAAAAAGTTCAAGAGTTGTTTAATGAAGGAAAAGTATTTGAAGCTCTTGAAAAAATAAACATAATAGAACAAAACCAGACATTGAAAATTGAAAATAGACTAAACATTTTATTAATTAAAAGTGGGTATCTACAACAAATTGGAAACTATTCTGAATCATTGGAAATTGCAAAAGAAATTCTTGATAATGCAAGAAAAGAGGGATTCACCGAAATTAAAATCAAAGCAATTATTACTTTGGCCGATATTTTTTGGAATATGGGTAAATTAGATGATATGTTTATATATATCGAAATGGGAGAGATTGATCTCTTTAAACAAATTAATGTTATAAATGGGAGGAATTCTCAGATTTATTATTCCCATTTGAAACGATTAAAAGGTTTATATTACTATAAACTTGGAGAACTTGATCGATCAATACTGTATTTCAATGAGAGTTTAGATGAAATTATTGAATTAGATGAATTTAGTTTACAATCTCGATTACATAATTCAATAGGTTCAATACATCATGAAAAAGGTGATCTCGAAACTTCATGGGAATATCATAGAAAAAGTTTAGAAATTGCTGAGAGATCGAATGATGAATTAGTCATGGCTGAAACATTTTATCACATGGGATCAATAATGGATTATCGGGGAGAATTGGAGGAGGCTTTACTCTATTATGAAAAATGTAAATTTATCAGCATGAAATATGAAAACAGAATATTATATAGCAAGGTACTTGGATTAATTGGAATTATTTATCATCATCAAGGTAAATTTGATTTATCATATGAGAATCTATCCGAATGCATCTTGATTAAAAGAGATATAGGAAACGAGTTGGATTTGGCATGGTCATTATTTCATATGATTAAGATGCTAATC
>JAOUKW010000315.1 GCA_029882335.1 Candidatus Heimdallarchaeota archaeon
GACTTTTAGCTGCCTTACTCTCCTTTTCAAAAGAGGTTCACAAAAGTGATTTAGAATCTCTCAGCTTCCATGATAGAATTGTAACTTTTATTAAAATAGATGAAAACTTCCTTGTAGTTGAATTTTCTTCTGTTGTACAAACAGATGTTATCGAAAAAATGATTATTGAGATAAAAAAGATAATTGAACCACTAATTGATTCTATTGGTGATTTAAGTGGAGATTATTCTTTAGTAGAGGAATTATTACAAACAATTGGGAATTTGAATTGGTACCATGAAGCTCTAAATAAACTTGGATTTACTCAGCCCTTAGTAGATAAAGAAATTTCCACTTTTAGAATACAACATACTGGATCAAGTGATATGGTCATAACCAATGAAAATAATAATTTAATCAGTCAAGTAGCAAATTTGTTGAATCAATATAGAAGAACGAAAAACTATGAGATGGGTCTAATCAAATCATTTATTCCCTGTCCAAATCAAGATTTTTCACTTTATGTTCTTGCAGATTTAAAAACCTCACAATCAGAGGTGAATTTCCTGAAATTACCCAATGAAATGAATCTAGATATGTTTCGATTAACACCATACCTAAATTCAGAAGTAGATCACATTAAGGTAGAAAAAAGTAATAGTTTAGAGATCCTCCAAGAGATAATAAAAGTACATGATATTGGAAAATTAAACATATCTGATGATAAATTAGAAAATGTTTCATTTGATTATCTCGATAAAATTATTAAGAAGAAATTAGATATCGTTTTAAATTCAATTGTTATCGGTCAACCAATTCTTGTGGTTGGAGATCGACCTTCTGTAAGAATTGTAACAAATACATTATCATTATTTTCACAACACAGATCAACAGAGATAATTGAATGGTTAGACTTAGATAATGAAGTGGGCAATAATATTACTGGTATCTCAATATCAAAATATAAAGAGATGGAAAAAGAGGGAAAAATTAATTCTAACATTACAATAATTGAATTGGATAGTAGAAAGGTAATTGGGTCCGATAGTAATCGCTATCTACCTACTTTATTCGATCAAGTTAAGAAACAAGAACCAAAGCATGCAGCACAAATGATAAAAAATGAATTAGACGCCTTAGTATTGCATGCACTTAAAATAACTGAAATGATATTTCTAGAAAAAGAATTAGCTATTCAGAATTTATCAACATTACAAAAAGAAATTAACAATCAGTATAAGTTTGATTTAATATTAAACATGGCAAAACAAAGAAATCAACTATTGGATTTAATTATTACAGAATTATCAAGTTCATTAAAGACTGCAGAAAATTTTCTTTCCAATTTTTAATTTAAATATCTTTTAATTCTTCAGGCAATACGGCACCTTCATTAATCCAAATATTAAACACGATTCTCATGTTACTTGATTGCTCTTTAGTATTATTAATTTCCTTTTTATAGGAACTCCAAAGACCAGTTGTTGATAAAATAACCAGAAATGGAATAAAGACTAAGCCTTGCTGTGGTTTTTTACCATTAATGAAAAAAATAGATAAACTAATCGCAATAGATAGAAAAATTATACCAATTACAATATAATCTAAGTATTTTTTTATGCCTTTCTCTAGATTGATAAGATTTGTATTTATACGAATTAAATTGCAAGGAGTACATAAGATTTGACTAATTTCATTCTCCAAGTCTGATGAATTTTTTTTAATATCATAACTACAATTGTCACAAATATCTCGCCCACAACCTTGACACTTTGTTATTGCGTCAATTGGGGGATGATAGCTACAACTCATTATTTTGTTAACAATTATAATTTAATAAAATCTTATTGTGATGATATCATTAATTACCAATTAATTAATGTTAATTTGAATAAAGTGAAATGAGTCCAGGTTGAAAATCAACTGGATGAATATTCCATAAAATTAAAAGAACTAAGAAATCACACTTAATTAAGCCAATTCTTCAACTCATAGTATAATAAAAACTGAATTTTTTAACTATTATTACTTTAAGTTCAAGTATACTATTCTTCAACATACATTTGTTTGATTATTTGTATCGCTTTTACTGAATCCCAATTTTTTGTCTTTTTAATTGTAAATCGTTTTGCACCACCTTTGAATAATAATTTTTCATCATGCAATTTATTAATTATATTATCAAATTCTTGTAGTACTTCAATTGCTTCATTTGGGAATCTAAACATCAGCGTATCAGATACATTTTTCTCGATGGTACTTAAATATTTAAAGGTGTTTACCTCCTCCACCGTACTAACTATATTTGCAGCCATGAAAATAATACCAGTGGATATATCTATTGGTTCTTCACTGCTCGATACTTCGGAGTGAGATTTTATCTTATCTATTGTGATATCAGCTAATTGTAGACTTCTAAGAAGGATACCTCGTCTTGCAATCTCGGATGGTGTTTCTTTAATAATATATTCTAATTCCTCTCTATGTCCTGTAATAATAGTTGACCAATTTACCAACGAAGATAAAATTTGATTGTATTGAGCATGTGATTCATCTTCACTGAGTAATATTAATGGACTACATATTTCTAAGGGTATAGTGATAAATTTAATTGAATATCTTTCAACATGAGTCTTTTGCTCATTTAAATATTTCTGATTTAATTCTGTTTGTTTTGAAGAATTCATTCCCAATATAATAACGATCACTGGGTTATTATCAGATAATAATATTAATTTTTCATGTGATTCATCTTCATTAAAGCGATCACCTGTTTCAACGCATATATTTACACTTTTTACTAACTTTTCTGTATTTTGAAAATTAATTAATAAGTTAAATGAACCAATCATATTTCCAGATAAATCTTCAGTAAACTCAATACGATACAGATCCTTTTCTTCTGAATCATCTCTACTAAGTTCGAAATTTGGCAAATTATCTGATTTTATTAATTTAATTAAATTTGATTTCAACAGATCATATCGTTTGATCTCATCAATACTATTATATTTATCCCAAATACCAAAATTTTCATACTGAAGTAATAATTCTCCAAAAATAATAACCCATGTATTAACATTTCGAATAGTAGTAGTTTCTAAATAATGTAGCTTTTGTTCAATTACATCAAAGGTATATTGAAGAGAGTTTGTTTCTCGCCTAGTCTGGTGATAAAAATCATTTAAAGCTAAAATTGTTGCAATAGCATTAAGAACCTCAGTTGAGTATCTACCATCTAAAGACGTTGAATTAATTGAAAAAAAGTGATTCCATCTCTCAAGTCGTCTGTCAGAGTTAATTAATATTGTTGCCATTCTTTGAGGGATTAGACATACTAGTAATATAGGAAGATCAGATTCATCATTTAATGATACAAATAAGTCAATCCAATTTTTCCGTTCTATTTCATCATGGACTATTTTATCTAATTCATCTAATATTACAACGTGAACCATATTTGAATTCGATTCGCACTGTAGATATTCAATGAAACTATGGATTAACATTGAAACACCAACTTCAGAACTTGAATCTTCAAATATTGAGAAAAATTTCTGTAGGTCAGTTGGTATCTCCTCACCAAGTTGTTTTTTTCTATTTTTTGAAAGGTTTACAAAAAAATTCTTGAAGGTAGCAATGTTTTCTAGATGAATAAATACCGAATTATTGCTACCTTTTTCTAATTCTTCAACCAATAAATGTGCAGTTTGAGACTTTCCATGACCATAATCCCCATAAACAATTCGAACATCTGCTTCTCGGGTTTCCAATACGGTTTGTAGGGACTGTTTTATTCTATCCTTAACTAATTGAATTTGGGGTACGTTAATCAGTACATCACTCATTATAGTTGAATTCTCTTCAAATTTACTTACATCTTGAAATCGTACCTCACTACCCTTCCTAAATTTGAGGTAAGTCTTTTTTAGTAGCGCTTGAAATGGATAATTTTCATAAAAATCCCTCCTTTCATTATATGTATCAACAAATTTTTCCAATGTCACAGTTACCCTTTAATTATCATTCACTCAATTAACTAAAAATTCTATTGTTATTTTATGAATAAATCCACTCCAAAAATAAAATAGCAGTTAATTTTTTTATATATGGAACAAGTAAAGATTAGAATAAAAGAAATTTTCATCGTTAATTGAAAAGTTAAAATCGAATTATTCACATTATGAAAATTTTCAAAAAATATGATTAATATATAGTTATACAGTATTATTTAATTGAACAACAATGTTTGTACTATCTGTTGGAATATCAATATTGAAATTTTTTATTGCTTTGTTGTTCATAGTATTTGTATATGCGAACAATCCAAAAAGCAAACTAAATCGTGTTTTTGTTGTTTACAGTACTATAGAGGGTATTATGGAATTTGGTAAATTTCAATTTATTTCTGCTAAGAATCTTGAAATTGCGAATTTTTGGGATTATTTTGTTTATTTATGGCCTTTTGCTTCAATTTTACAATACCATCTGGTAATGATATTTACAAATAATTCAACTAAACCTCGAGATTATATCATCCCATATTCATTCCCATCCATATTCTTTTTATACTTAATATTTACCAATAATAAACCGGATCCAGTCTATAATGGCGATATATGGATACATGGAGAAGGAGAAAGTAATTTTTATATTATAATTATCATCTGGATAGCAATTTATACTATTTATAGCCTTATTACACTTTATTCATTTCATAATAAAACAAATATTCTCAGATTACGAAAACAATCACAATTTATTTTTTCAATAATACTATTACAATTAATTTCAGGTATAGTAACAGGAATAAAAAGATTAAATTTGTTCTATCTACCAGGATTAGCAGAATATGTGTATATATTTGTGTCAATTATCATTGGGTATGCTATTTGGAAATATGGTTTGTTTAAGATTACACCTGAATCAATTGCAGAGAATTTATTCAATAATTTACCAGATCCTGTCTT
>JAOUKW010000316.1 GCA_029882335.1 Candidatus Heimdallarchaeota archaeon
GTATTATATATAATACCCATTTGTTCTGTAATTTTCTCAAATTCAGATTCTGGATGCATTAAAATAACAAAATACGGTCTTGTTGGAAGTTCAATATCGGATTCATATTCAATTTCTCCATCCATAAATTTTTTTGCCTGATTATAACCTAATGAACCAATTACCTCAACTCGATCTGATTCTTCTCCCATTTTTATTATTCTTTTTGCATGATTTTGTGTGGAAGGGAAGTGATAATGAGCCATTTTTGTAATTGCGTTTCTAAAAATATTATCAATATTACCTGATATTTCTCCTCCATGTAGATGAAGTACAGGAATTTTATAAAGTATAAAGATAGACGTGACTGCTAAGATTTCTACTCTATCTCCCAATACTAATGCAGCAGTAATTTCATGATTAATTAGGTTTTCCGCTAATGATTTTGATATTAACGCAAAGAATTGAGCATAATCGAATAAGGTATCTTGTAGGGGATATGTATTTAATTCAATTGAAGGTTGAAACCCATCATTAATAATTTGATTAATTGTATATCCAAAATTTTTGTCATAATGCATTCCACAAGTGATTAAAACTAATTCAATTTCTTTGTCTTCCTTCATTCGTTGCATAACTGGTTTTAATAAGCCATATTCTGCTCGAGTTCCTGTTACAACTGCAATTTTTTTCAAAATCCTCAATGTTATGATACATGTATAACTACTTTAAATTTGGGAATATTCTAAGAACGTATGTAAGGTTGTATATCAAAAAATATTGGGATTTTAGAGAAATTAGAATAAATATTTAGATTATCATTTCTTTGGTTATAAGTTCGTCTTTTTTTATAGTTCTTAAGGCAATTTTTCCATCAATTTGATTAAAATTTAATATTGGAATCCCAGTTCCCGGTCTTTTAGCTGTTAAATTATTGCGTGAAATTTTTTCACCTTCTTTAATATCATATTTCGCAACAATACTTTTACGTGCAACCGCCTTGACATTCTCTTCACAAGGCTGTACTCTTTTAATACCATCGCCGAAGCATTCTTCGATATTTCTAATTGATGAAATCATTAAATTTAGTTCATTTGGGTTAATTGAGCTTTTATGATCCGGACCTACCATATTTTTGTCAAGTGTAAAATGTTTTTCTATAATGTTTGCTCCTAAAGAGACTGCTGCGAGTGAAATTTCAATTCCATTTGTATGGTCCGAAAAACCTACTGGAATTCTGAATTGTTCTTTTAATGTATGGATTGCCCTAAGATTTACTTCATTATATGGAGTAGGGTAACTAGAAACACAATGTAGTAATGCTACATTTATGTCCTTTAGGTGTGATAATGCAATTTCAATTTCATCAGGAATCGACATGCCTGTAGAAAGAATTGCTGGTTTCCCATATTTGTTTATTTCATCAAGTAGCCATAGATTTGTCAACTCTCCTGATGGGATTTTAATAGCATCAACTTCTAGTTCTACTAGTAGTTCTAAGGATTTTTCATCAAAAGGGGAGGAGAGAAAAGTTATATTATGATCTTTTGCATAATCAAGCAGTGTATAATAATCTTCAAATGGTAATGATAATTTATTGAGCATTTCAATCTGATTATTATTATCAGGATCGTATTTCTTTTGATATTCTGCTTTTTCGGCATGTACTGATGATAATAATTCTGGAATAAAGGTCTGAAACTTGACTGCATTTGCTCCTGCATGACTTGCAACATCAATTAGCTTTTTTGCAATTTCAATGTCCCCATTGTGATTTACTCCTGCTTCCGCGATGATATAGACAGGAGAATTCTCACTTATCGTATCCTTAGAAATTTTCATTTTATTAATTATTTGAATTTTATAAAGTTGATTAAATTATCTATTGCTCACAATTTAAAATACTATTCCGTTTATATGGAACCTAATTATTAATTTATATATCTTTAAATTGGTTTTTATTTTATTTAATTTGTATAAAAATGCAGATTGACAATTAGATTGTATTAAATATTATTAATAATTGAATTCTATTAGGAAATATGAATTTACTATTTTTTCGGTATTGGTTCTGTTGGTAATCGTCATGTGGATATAATTCGAGAATATTATCCCGAATCTCAAATTTACGCTTATATATCATCTAATAGAGTCAATTTAAGGGATGAGGTTATACCTATTTATAATTACAATAATATATTTCAAAGAAATTATTATGCTGCATTTATTTCTAATCCAACATTTCTTCACGTAAGCACAGCAATTGATTGTGCTAAAAATAATATTAATTTGTTTATTGAAAAACCATTATCTCATTCTCTTGAATCAGTTATTTATCTTAGAGATAAGGTAGATCAGAATAATTTGATTTCATACGTCGCTTACAACTTGAGGTTTCATCCTATTTTACAGTACTTAAAAGATTTAATTACTAAAGAAAAACCTTATTATTTCAAATCTACTTGCAGTTCCTATTTACCAAATTGGAGACCAAGTCAAGATTATCGTACTTCTTATTCTAGTGATGGATCTAAAGGTGGTGGTGTTGTATTAGATGTTTCACATGAAATTGATTATATAAACTGGTTTAATGAAATTAAGTCTATGAAGATGAAAATTGGAAAAGTTAGTAATTTAGAAATAAATTCAGAAGATGTAGCTGATATTCAAGTGAAATGTAAGGATTTTGAAGGTCTTATTCATCTTGATTATTTCTCAAGAGTAGCTGAGAGAACGATAAAATTATACTTTGAAGATAAAAATGTTTATGCAAATCTGATTGAAAATAAGGTTACTATTGTAAATCATGATAGGACTGAAACAATTGATTTTGAAAGTGCCTGTCTTGATTTATCCTATCGTCAGCAAATTAAATATTTTTTCAATTGTGTAAACGATGGGAAAAACCCTATGAATTCTTTGTCTGAAAGTCTTCCTTTATTTGAAAAGATTATAAAAGCTAAGGAGTCTGCAGAAATATATGGTAAATATTAATGATAAAAACCTTCGAATACTTGCTACAATCTGTGCTAGAGGGGGTTCTAAAGGATTTCCAAAGAAAAACATTCAATTATTAGCTGGAAAACCATTAATTGCTCATACAATTTTATTTTTAAAAAAATGGGGTAAATTTGATTATATGATCCTATCTACAGATGATGTGGATATCGCAAAAATTGGTGTAGATTATGGTGTCTCAGTACCATTTATCAGACCAGATAATTTAGCGAGTGATAATGCAAGTAAATTTGATGTCATTAAGCATGCTTTAAAATTTATGGAACAAAAAGAGAGAATTACTTTTGATCTGGTGATCGATCTAGACCCTACTGCTCCTCTTAGAGAACAATATTTTTTAGATGAATCACTAGATTTATTTCTTCAACGAAAGCCAAATACTTTGTTTAGTGTAACTAAAGCAAAAAAGAATCCGTATTTTAATATGGTTGAATTAGATGATGATAATTATGCATTTATATCCAAAAAGCCTGAATATATTGTGTATGGGCGACAGGCAGCTAAATCAGTTTATGAATTAAATGCTTCCATTTATATATATTCAAGAGAATATTTATTGAATGGAAGTCACGTAATTTCCGATAAGTCAATAGTATACGAAATGCCAGAGGCATATTCAGTTGATATTGATAGAAAAATTGATTTAAAATTAATTGAATTTTACATTAAAGAAGAGGTGGTTTCATTTGGATACTGATATTCAAGGTGACGTATTCAGCTTACGCGATCAAATTGTTGTTGTTACAGGTGGTGCAGGATTGTTAGGTAAAAAAATGGTTGAGGTATTTTGTAAAGTTGGTTCACATGTAATAATTGCGGATATTGATGAAATTAAAGGAAAAAATTTGGTTGAAAAATTAATTGGAGAAGGTTTCAATAATACTTACTTTGAATATCTTGATATTGGTTCGAGAGTAAGTATTCAAACACTTATTTCAAATATACTTGAGAAGTTTGGTAAAATTGATGTTTGGATTAATAATGCTTATCCTCGAACGAAAGAATTTGGGGCTAAATTTGAAGAAATATCCGATGAATCTTGGAATCAAAATATTGATCTCCATTTGGGAGGGTACTTCAAATGTTCTCAGGAGATTCTTAAAGTTATGAAAAAACAACTTTATGGGGTTATTATTAATTTAGGATCAATTTATGGTGTTCTCGGACCTAATTTTTCCATCTATGATGGAACATCAATTATCAATCCCGCTGAATATTCCGCGATAAAAGGAGGAATTGTAAATTTTACACGATATTTGGCCACATATTATGGGAAATATAATATTCGAGTAAATTCAATCTGCCCTGGTGGAGTTTTTGATAATCAAGATCCAATTTTCGTTAAAAATTATGAGAAATTGACTCCATTAGGTAGAATGGCAACTCCAATTGACATAGCAAATGTTGCATTATTTTTAGGCTCAAATTTATCCTCATATATTACAGGTCAGGTCATTATGGTAGATGGTGGTTGGAGTAGTTGGTAATTAGCTCATTTATTTATTTGAATTAGAATTTTAATTTCATTCTTGAATAATGTAGCTGTCAAAAATATGATTAAAATTATTTTGATGCAAAATTTAAGAAATGTAAATTCGATTCTTTGGATATATCGATCTAGTAATAGATATACCAAAAAGATTGAGAGTGGATAAATAATCTTTATTATAGAGGTAATTCTTGTTTTGATTATGTATTTTAGAACAAACCATGATAATAAAAATAATATCACATAAGATATCATTGTTGTTATAGCTGCACCAATTATTCCCATTTTGGGTATTAAGACATAATTTGCAAAAATATTTATAACACAGGATATTATCATTGTTATTGTTAGGTAAATTGTTTTTTTTTCAAAACTGAGATATCTTGC
>JAOUKW010000318.1 GCA_029882335.1 Candidatus Heimdallarchaeota archaeon
CCGTAAATCAATGATAAAAGGAGTCAAAAATTCATTATCTGAGAATTCAATGGTAGAAAATGGATTACCTGAATTGGTAAATGATATTTCTTCAAAATCAGGAAATCCAGTAGCTGAATTAATGCCTAAGTTCTTAAGATATGTTAATCCCCCTCTCTCACTACCTACAACAAAATCATAGCCTCCATCTCCATTTGGATCTATTGCAAAAGGTGATGCATGTCCGTTTACAAGTATATCTCCAAAAATCTCATCATTTCTTTCCCAAGAGGGATTTGTTGAAGATCCTTTATTCAAAAACACAACTAATTCACCTCTACCAGTACCAACTACTATATCAAAAAACTCATCATCATCAATTGTAGCCATAGTTACTTTTGAAAAACTATCTACCTTGATGTCTGCAAATGTTGATGTATCCTTTTCAAACCTACCATCAAATTGTAAATATAGATGTATATTCCCTGCTTCATCTCCGATAAGAATATCTGTATTACCATCTGAATTAATATCAAAACCATACGGAGCACTTCGATTGTAGAGATCTGAAGACAAACCAATTTCTGATTCTTCAAATACAAATCGAGTTGTGGATGCTGCGATATTTGATTGATGTATTACTGCACCTGAATTTTGTCCGTAAAAGATGTCATAACTACTTGGATTGGAATATTTCATGAGAATTGGATGTGCATAACTTAGATTAGTATCTATGCCTAGCAACTCTATTTGATCCCATGATGGCTCATGGTTGCTTGCATTATTAGCAAGTATCGAAAATAGTATTATTAGTACACAAACCAATAATTTGGTTATATTAACCACAATTTAAAATTAGATTTACAGTTTAATAAATTATTGGGAATTTGTTGTATTTGATAATAAACAAACATTTTTTTTTTTAGTTTTATTTTTTGCAATTATAATTTAATGTACTAACATATTAGATCATAAAGGTGATTTACTAAATAACAAATACAATTTATCGTTTCATCAATAGTTTACAAATGCTATTATAAGCAATTAATTTTCCTACAAATTATGGAAGTTGATTACGATGAAATTAATCGAGCTAGTATTGATCTACTAAGAAAATTGATACAAAACAGATGTGAAAATTTCGATACAATTGACTCTGGGAATGAAATAAAAAATGCCAATGCTTTAATTAAATTTTTTGAATCCTTTGGAATCCATGAATATGAAGTTTTCGAACCTGCAGAGAAAAGAACTAGCTTACTGGTAAAAATCAAAGGTACAGATAGAGGGAAATCATTGATGTATGAAAGTCACTTAGATGTAGTTCCTGAAACATCTAACTGGACAATAGATCCATTTGATGCAGAAATTAAAGACGATAAAATATATGGTAGAGGTGCGTTGGACATGTTATATTTGACTGCCACTCAAGCATCTGCAATTGCTCATTTAATTTCATCTGGATGGAAACCAAAAGGAGATTTATATTATCTTGCGGTTGCCGATGAAGAAGGTGGAGGAAAATATGGTGCAGAGTGGTTAATTAATAATGTTCCTGATAAAATTCGAGCTGATTATATGATTGGAGAGGCTGGTGGTTTTACAATGGATATTCCTAATGGTAAGAAGAAAATAGCAATAATGACCTCTGAGAAAAGTCCTGGATTTACCAAAGTAAATATTCGTGGAACTTCTGGTCATGGAAGTCTTCCATACAAAGTTGATAATGCACTTCATATAGCGGCTCAAATAATAAAGAATATTGAAAATAATCCCCCGAAACCAATAATCACAGACAGTTATAAGGAAATGATTGATGGGATGGAATTATCCAAATTAACTACATATTTCTTGAAATCTCCAAAAATTTTAGAAAAAATATTGCCGAATTTGCATAAATCTGATCCAACATTGGCACGTTTACTACATGGAATATCAAGAATGACAGTAACTCCAACAGTCATCAATGGTGGTAATAAATTAAATGTAATTCCTGATACTGTGGAATTAGGCTTGGATATTCGATTGTTGCCTGATCAAGGTTGGACTAGTATTGAGTCCTATCTAAATAAAATGATACCAAATGCATATCAAGAGAATGTGCAATATGAACCGATAGTCCTACAGGATAATATAAGTGACTCATTTTATGATCCATTTGTCACACAAATTCAGCAAACAACTAAGGCAATTATACCAAATGCAGAATTAACTCCAATGTTTTTATCTGGTGTTACTGATGCCCGATTCTTCAGAAAACTCGGAATGAAGTGTTATGGATATGGATTACTTGGAGCAAACTTTTCCTCAAAACATATGGGTAGTCTCTTTCATGGTGATGATGAATATGTACCATTAGAATCGATGTACTTGACGTCCAAATTCTTTACAAATTTCGCAGTTGATTTTTATAAAACCAATTAAAGTATAGATTATTCAACCCATTTGCAACTAATTTAACTATCACAAATCCAAATTTAATCTATTTTTCATTGAATTCAAATGAAGATAGCCATGATCAGCAAAGATTTTAACATATGATTGAAGTGTTAATTCACCAACTTCTGGATGCGTGAGTTTTCTTTCCCATTGTTCATGGGTTAGATTAGTTAGCAGATATGATATTTTTTTATGAAGTCCTTGTACAATTATCAAACTATTCAAAACAGGCATTGAGTTACTATCTGGTAATTCTGCCCAGCTTTCCTCGTTATAAGGTTGAATAATCGGATTGTCTTCAACTAAACACGATTTTATTCGAATATAACTATTTGTATGAGAATCAACTAAATGATGAATAAACTGCCTAATTGTCCAAGCTCCTTCTCTAATTGTTGTTGATAAATCGCTTTCATTTAATCGTTGTACAAATTCCTCTAGATGAATTGGGAAGTTCTCAATTTGATCAATTAGATTTTTCATAAAACAACTATACTAAATGTATTTATTAAAATAATTATTACTATCTCCCTTTAAATAAAATAATTGTAAATTCACCTGTCATTGCTTAAATATTACAATAAACTTAAAATTGTCTACATTGATATTAATCAATCTAACATTTTCTATTCCTAATACTTTAGTACATTAATTCAGTAATTTATCATATTGGAAAAATATTTACGCAAACTCGTTGAACTCTCAGAAGCAGTAATCTTCAAAGAATTAGGTACCACCAAAACAAAACTAAATCCACTGGAAAATTTAGGCCTTATTGAATTTACCAAAATTGTTGATGCAAGTGGTAATACACCTGCAAAAGATAATGGAGTAAAACTCACACCTTTTGGCCTCCTTTTTTTGAATATGAAGGACAATGAGACACTGGATACACATACACAAATATTAGAGATAAAGCAAACCATCCTTGAGACAAAGAAAAATCTCACAACATTAAATATTACAGTTCAAAAACAATTATCTGAACTATCCTCTTCTATTGCAAAATCAGTGGGAGAATTGTCTAATATAATACGTGATGAATTAACTAATATTGATCGTATTAGTGCTCAATTGTCTAGTTTTACAGTTACTGAAGATTCATTAGAATCAACCGAGGTTAGCAATGATATTGATATAGAACTCATTCGTGAGGGATATATGGAAAATAAAAAAGGTGATAATGTAGCTATTCAACTGGAACTTGTCATTAAACATGTAATGGAAAGAACAGGAAAATCAGTAGAAGAGGTAAAAAGAGCAATTAAGGATTATTACTTAAAACAAAAAGTCAATCTATATGCTGGATTAACAAATCGAACTTATGGTATTGTAATCGATAGAAAATTCTACGGCTTAATCAAAGTTGATTAGTACACTTTACTAAGTTTACAATTGTCAATTTAGCAATAATCTATTTTTCTTATGGGTTACTTTCATTTCCTCAAATTGGAAAATATAGTTTAAAAATCGTTCCACCATTTGGATTATCCAAAAGTTCAATTTTTCCACCATGCTGTTCGATTATCTCTTTACATGATGCTAATCCCAATCCAAATCCATCTTCAGATTCTTTCTTATGTACTCGAAAACCAAAATCAAATATCTTTTCTTTGTGGTCGTCTTCTATACCAATCCCATTATCTTCAATTTCATAGATTGTATATACATATTTATTTGAAGATCTAATTGTGACGACGGGTATTTTATCTTGATCTGTATATTTTATTGCATTTGCGATTAAATTTTGAAATACACGATATATTTGAGATGTATTCCCTTTAATAGTATGTAATGTATTTTCTGTTTTGATAATAGCTGATTTTTTCGAGATTATCTGCTTTAATTCAATTTTTTGTAAATCAGATATAATTTCATAAATGTCAATTTCTTCTTCTATTACTTTTGTTTCCTGAATGAATGAGAAGTCAACTAAATCATTGATCATTGCATTCACACGTTGTGATCCTTTTTCTATTAATGATAAGTAATTCAATTGATCTTCATTTAATTTATCCGTTAATTCAAGTTTCAAAATTTCTGAGAAAAACTGCATTTGTTGAATTGGTAATCTAATATCGTGAGAGATAATTGCTATATAATCCTTTAGCCTTCTATTTGCGCTTTTAAGTTTATTATTTATTTTAATTATCTCTATTTTATTCTTTAAGATCGTTCGTTGTAATTTTACTTTGGTAATTAAATTGGATAAACCTTTATCATTTGCAATTAAAAATGCTTGTTCCAATACAATTGCTGATTCTTCGTTTTTTCCAACTATTAAGTATAGTTTTGATTGGATTAATAGTGTTTCAACTACAAGTGAATATGACCCATTTTTATCAGCTAAACTAAATAATTGAATTAAATACTCAATAGCATCCTCAAATACATTGGTATCTTCTCGTAACAGGAGTTCATTGGATAACACCTTATCTAGCTTAATTA
>JAOUKW010000317.1 GCA_029882335.1 Candidatus Heimdallarchaeota archaeon
CTGCTGGTGCTCAAAATTCATCCTCCGCTGATGATGGTGGATTATTTGGTCTACCATTCATTCCTGGTGATAATCCAATATTCTATCTTCTATCAACATTAATGGTTGTACCAATCTTGAGAAGAAGAAAACAATTAAAATAAAAATTTAAATTAAACACTCATTAAAATATATAAAAATATATTCAAAATTTAATTAATAATCATTCTAATTAGTATTATAATCTAATATATACTGTATCTAATTCTTATAATTATAATAAAAGATGGAAATTATTTATTCAATAGACTTATGATAAAGAAATTCATTATAAATTAATATATTTTTGTTAGTAAGAAAAAGATATATTTTCCTTAATGCAATAACAGGAGTTGGAGTTTTTCTATGAAAAAATTTGCTATCATACCCTTATTAGTATTGATGGGATTGTTTATTACATCAACACCAATTAGTACTAATGCACAAACTACAACGTTGGATGATCAATGTGATAATCCATCAGAAGAAATTACTATAACTGCAAATGTCGGTAATACATTCGACAAACAAGAATTAGTTGCACCAAGAGGTGCTTGTATCACAATTAAATTCACAAATTTAGATACATCAATTGCTCATGATTTTACTATAGATGAAATAGAAGGTGAAATTGGTAGAGTATATATTTATGTTGCAAATTCAACTGCTGGTGATGATGGTACAGGAATTTCAACTCAAAACGTACAGTTACCTGATGATGATACTGAATTCGATTATTACTGCAGTGTTACAGGACACAGTTCAACTATGTTTGGAAAGCTAATCGTTGGTGAAGGTGCACCTGCACCATCTACATTTGTTTTCTTTGGATTTCTAGTTACAATTGTTCTAGTCAATAAGAAATTTAGAAAGTAATCTATTTTATATATCTCTATTAATAATTTAATTCACAATTGTAAAATTTTAATCTCATATAATATCTATAAAAGATATGAATAAATTGTTTGTTTTCATATTATTGTCAATACTTGTAATTTATCCAATTCGTAGTAGTGCATATTCAATGGACATTGTGTATCTAGATATCAATGGTAATAATGTGAATATATCTCAATATTCTGGCAAGTTATTATTATTAGATGGAATGGCAACTTGGTGCAAACCCTGTGAGTTACAAATGGAATACCTACAGGATGTCTATGAATCAGTATATCCTGAAGATGTTGCAATCTTATCTTTGAGCCTCGATCCAATATCCGATAATTTGGTAAAAGTTGCTGAGTTTAAGGAAGAATTTAATGCTGATTGGGATTTTGGTCTAGATAATGAAGAGAATTTCATAAATGTACATAATATAACTGGTTATCCTACAACATTCTTATTTAATTCATCTGGTCATCTTATTAAAAAATGGTTAGGATTAACTGAATCCAATGTACTACTAGATGAAATAGAAAAGTACGTGGATTTAAAGTTCAGAGTAGGTCGATTTATTGCACAACATGAACTTTTAAACGCTTTAGTTACATCTCCTGCATTTTTATTAACTCTAAATATTATTTCGATAATAATTGTAATTAACTTAATCAAATCTTTTTGGCTAAAAAAGGATAAAACGAAAGAATCGCTTGAATGATCTTCATTATTTTTTAATAATTGATTTTTCATTTTAATCAGTAAAATCAAATTTATCCTGAATCAGATAAATCCAAATTGAAAAAAAATTACCTTAAGTGTATTTATAAAGTTTTATTGATAATTAGTATATTGAAATTAATATATTGAAATATAAGTTTCTAATTTTAATTTATAGAGAAAAATTGTATATGTGCTTATTCGTTTTGTTTTCCATTTTGGATTGTCTTAAGAATAACAAATACTGATAGCCAAAAGCCAATTAACGCAGCAAGTGCAAATGGAATACTTAACCATGTATATAATCCAAGATTTGGTGTAGAAGTCATACTTCTTCTAATACCACCCATAATTCCTTGAATAAACCACATGTGAACAAATCCCATAACACCGATGTAAATATGCCACATACCTATTCTAGCTAGTTTTTCGTTATACAGTTCAGTTCCAGTATAATCTCTAATTAAGAAATAACTTATTGCAGCAAGCATCATCATGATATTTAAAATCGCCATAGCATGGAAATGAGCTACTATCCATAAGGTATTATGAATATAGACATTCCAAAATATAGTGGCGTTAACAACACCAGATAAACCCGCAAGTATCCAACCCAATATGCTCAGGAATAAAAATTTAGCAGATATATCCCATTCAAATTTTCTTAAATATAATGTTCCTATGATTACATACAATGAAGCTAATGATGGAATGGTTATAGCATATGTTAAAATTTGTTGTGATACATGAACGGGTAAAGGATTAACAAGATCTTGGTATACATGGTGTGAACCAATTATATTCTGCACTGCAACAGCGACAAACCAAGCAATTTTTGTTAATCTTTCTCCAATTATTTTTCCACCAGTTAATCTTTCAACCATATAGTATCCAAATCCTGCTGAAGGGAAAAGTAATGCATATACAACTGGATGTCCAAACCACCAAAGTATATTTTTAGCTAGTAATGCATCGATATTGCTTACTAATCCAAATCCTTGAAGTAAGAAAGCAATTAGTAAACCCGCAAACGGTATAGTCGCAATTATCATCCCAACTGCGTTTACTGCAAATGGAACTAATACAACTGGCGTCTTATAACCTCCTTCAGGTTCGGGAGCTAATGCTTCAACACCAACTGCATTTATTATGCTATAACCAGCACTTTTAATTGTTAATAAAACTTCAAATTCAACAATTAATATTGCAACTCCTGCACAAATAACACCAAGTACCCATACAATAACTGCCCAGTTATCCCATGCACCAGCTGCTTCAAAAGATAGTGGATGTAAAAACACCCAAGAAGCTGCGTAG
Source organism: Candidatus Heimdallarchaeota archaeon (assembly GCA_029882335.1). GTDB lineage: Archaea > Asgardarchaeota > Heimdallarchaeia > Heimdallarchaeales > Kariarchaeaceae > JAOUKW01. Next base: position 2,932 of record JAOUKW010000317.1, read on the forward strand.
TTACCAAATAATGTAGCAATTACAATTAAAGCAACTCCTGTCATAAATATATAATACCCTAATTTCACTAATTTTGTACTGTGTAATGGTTTATCTAATACATTTACTAATACATACCATGTTAATCCCATACAAAGAAAAACGCCTCCACCAACAAAAGCTGCCATTCCATGTAAAGTCATTAAAGTGTACCAAGATGTAGCTCTAAACTCAATTATTCCCGTTTGTGATAATCTCTTCAAAAATCCTAAGAGAGTTGCTATAAGTAAAATTACCATACCTGTTAAAAAGTATCCCATGCTTAATTCTTTGGCTTCTTCTAAATGTTGTTTCTTTTCTGTCATATTATATCCTCCTAAACTACTGTAATAACATCATTCATTCTCATTGCATGATGCCCTGCAGAACAGTATTCCATACAGTATACTGAATATAATCCTGTCTCTTCAAAAGTATATGACAAATTGGTGGGATGACCAGGCACAATTTGTGCTTGGATGAGTAAAATCCCATTGGTGTCATATAGACCAAAGCCATGAGTTGTATCTGTGGTCGTTAAATTAAAAATATAATTTACTCCTACCTGTAATTCAATAGTTGTACTACCGTTAAAAGTAAATGTATATTGTGATGCTACTACATTAACAACTATTCCCTCATTATCTGTATTATATTGAGATAACCCAGGACCAAAAAATGCAGGAACCAATAACGTCAATATACCCGCAAATACCAATATTGAAATCATTATTTTGAAAAATTTAGGTTCAAAGCCTTCTATTTTTTCAAATGTTTTTTCATCTTTTTCACTAGTTGCATTTTTAGTAAATTTGAAGAAAAATACTATCACTGCAGCTAGCCAAAAAAATTCCCAAATAAATAAAAATGCTCGAGGTAGATCAAAATTCCAAGCATGATCTGCTTTGATTCCTGATCCAAATCCAAAATCACCTCGAACAAGGTTAACTACTAATCCAATAACACCAACAACTAATGTTCCAAGTATTACTGGCTTTATTTCCTTTGTGAATGCCATAAATTAAAACCTCATCAATTTCTTGACAAGTTACTTTACATTAAATAGTATTTAAACTATAGTAAGATGAAATGATTTATTTTTTTATTTGAAAATTGATTTGTGTATATTGACTTAAATTGAATAAATTTATTGATATTGTGTAATTGTTGATGATCTTTTTAGAATTAACTAAAACAATCTTGAAATTAATGAGTGGTATTTTGAATTTACTATAAGTTTTATATTTTGTTAAAACAAGTTAAATTTGTAGTAAACTATTATTCAAATGCATTTATAAATAATAAGGTCAATATATTATTTAATGAGATATCAATGTAGCGAGTGTAAAGAAGTTAGGTTTATATCTGTACAATTATCTCATACAAATCCTAATTCTCCAAAAGATGCAAATGGCTTGGTTATTTATTCAGATATTCATCGATGTAGAAATGGCGTGTTAGGAATTAACAATCTTCACATTGATCGAAATTACGCAATAAGATCTTTTGATGTATTAGAATTAGACCTTTTAGCTTCAAAAAATTCAAAAGTTAAAAGTTTTATACCTGCTCCTAATATTAAAAAAGATCAAAATAAGATTAACAAATATCTTATAACCGATTTAATAGAAAATAGAAGTATTCGATTTACCTTGCAAAATTATCCTCAAAATTATATTTTTAATATAGGACATGTTGGATCTAAGGATGAAGAACCTTTGTTAATAGTTTATTCAAAGAACAGATCAATTAGCCTCGAAGTATTTCAGGGTAATATCAAATTGACACAAACATCTGAATTATGGTTACACAATTTAGTTAATTTGATAGAACAACATCAACCAAACCACTTGGGAATACGTATTGAAGCATTTAGATATATAATCGATGTACACAGAACCGATGTAAATGAGTTTT
>JAOUKW010000319.1 GCA_029882335.1 Candidatus Heimdallarchaeota archaeon
TGTTACATTTGAAATAGCAAAATCATCACGAGCTAGTTGTTTAGTGTGTAATAATAAAATTACTAAAGGTGAAATAAAAATAGCAAAACCAATGTGGATTGAATTAGAAGACCAAAACCGAAATATTCCCGGTGCGAGAAGTTTACATACATTATGTAGCATCAATGATGAAAATAGTGATGAATTACTACACGAGGGGATTTCTAGACTAGATCCTACCTTTATTAGTGAAAATAGAGGTATTTTTGAAGAATTAAATGATCGACTTCCAGATTCATTAGGGAAACAACTATTAAATAAATTTCTTTTCTAAATCCAATCATCATTGCTGGTATTAAATAAATTTCTAAATTCATCAATTTTATTAATATCAATTTTGAATTGAGCTGAACCTACTAGATCATTATCAATATCGATGAGAGTTTCTCCAAATGGGGAATATATCCCTGAATTTCCCCCATATGTATAATTTGGATCTTTTCCCACTCTATTCAATGCTATTACATAATTTTGATTTTCAATTGCTCTAGCAGATAATAATTTTTTCCAATGTATAATACGACTATTTGGCCATTCTGCACAAATTAAATGTATTTTAACACCAGCATCTCTTTGTTTTTGATAAAGCCTTGGAAATCTTAAATCATAACAGATCGAAAGTCCAAATTTTATATCCAAAAAATTTACATAGACAATTTCTCTACCATGAATAAATAAATCCTTTTCACCCATAGGTCCAAATAAATGAGATTTCCTATATGATGTCACTTCACCATTTGGTTTGATAAAAACGGCAGTATTATAGAAATCTTCTCCATTAATTTCACAAATAGAACCATAAATTGCAATTTTTTTCTTATCAGAAATATCTTTTAATTTATCTAAATAATAGCCTTGGTTCTCACTAAAAGCTGTTACATTCAAAGAATCTTTATGATACCCTGTTAAAAATAATTCAGGAAGCATTAATATACTGTTTTCTTCAATAAACGTTTGTTCAACAAAATTGTTTATGGTTTGAAAATTACTTTCAGGTTCTCCAAAAATCACATTCATTTGAAATAATACAATATTTAATTTCACAGTATGAGCTACTCAAATGTAATATGTATATATTTTTCTTATGACTATTTATTTTGGATTATAAATCATTTTAATTAATCACTAATGTAACTTTTTCTTTTTACCTGTATCATTCAATATAATCTAATAATGATTATGGGAAAATAAAACTATGCACATTTTGTCAAGACCTGTAATTGGTGCATTTATATCTTCAATATTTGCTGCATTATCATTATCTGTTTTCATGAATTATGTTGGTAATTTTCTTTCGGATCTTTCTGCAACAGCATTAATAATTAGTATTATTTTCTTTTCACGAAATTTTATTCAAATCTTCATCCGCGTACCAATTGCTGAATTTTCTCAAATTATTGGTAGAAAACCATTAATTATTGGAGGTATATTTTTCCTAAGTATCGCATTAATTATCATGTATTTTGCTACATCTTGGCATCAAATATTAATTGCTACACTCTTTGTGGCTATTGGAATGTCTGGTTATTGGCCGGGATTATTTGCATATATTGGAGATATATCAACAGATGATTACGGAAAAATTAATGCATTTGTATTTCAGGGTTCTGACATCGGAGTACTCCTTGGGGCATTAATAACTAAATATCTATTATCTTCATCAAATTTAATGCTCAGGGATGTTTTTTTTCAAATTGGCTTGATATCATTAATAGGTTCCATATTCAGTTATGTTATATTACCTGAAAGCCTAAGTGATGAAAATAGATTAATTGTTAATTCAAAATTATCATCCATAAAAACATCATTTGTAAAGTCATTTGAATCATTAATTCGAATATCAAAGAAAAAACATCTTAATTTAATTTATTTATATCAGTTTATCATAAGTTTCATTGAATATTTTGTAGGTTCTTTTTTTCCATTACTTATAGTTATTTCACTTGGATTTTCTTATTCTCAATTAGCAGAAATTGTATTTTATTCAATATTTATATTATTCATTGTAAAGTTATTTGCAGGTAAAATTACTGATAGATTTTATTTCAAAAATATTATATTAATTTCATTTTTTACAAGTTCAATTCTACTTTTTTCACTAACTATAGTAAAGGATTTTGTATTAATAATAATCATTTATTCTGTATTCCTTTCAATTTCCATGGTTGCATATTTGGCAATAAATGGAGGTACATCGAAATATTCACAATCCAAGGAAAGAGGATTGGCCGTTGGAGCACTCGGATTTTATGTTTCTTTTGGTAGAACTACAACGTCATTATTATTAGCACCATTATGGGAATATTATGAATTAATTTTTGGAAGAAGTTATAGTTTAATTTTAATATTTAGATCAATCTCTACATTAATTTTTATCATATCTTTAATATTCATATACAGAAATAAATTTCATAAATAAGTCTAAATCACAATTTTCTAAAATGGTAGCATTCCACGTATAACAATTTTCATTTTCAGAAAAATATTTGAAGGTTTGATACTAGCAAACTTTGATGCTACATCTTTGTAAAAAGGACCTGTTGTAATACGGAATGAACAATGTTTTGAATATTTACAATCTATACAATTTTTCATAAATTCCTCACCCTCCTCTAATAATTTTGATTTTCTAAGCTCATCTTCAAATAAATCAAATACCGAAATTTCACCTGAAAAATTATTTAATTGTTGTTCATACTTAGTTTCAAATATTTCGCTCATTAATTTCAATCGATTTTTTAAAGGTTCAACTTCATCTTGAGGTGATACTTCAAATACAGCAATAATTTGTTTTTTAGGGTAGCTTAATATTTTTGATCTATCTATATCCAATTCTTTAAATTCTTCAGACTTAACATCGTTAATTGTTAATAATGCCGTTAATAACCCCGATTTTAATACTGTTTCATCATCAAATGTTGAATCCTTGGAAAAATCAACACATTTAACACCAATAGAACAAACTAGACTTCTCGCAAATAAAGGAATACCTTCCGAAGTTTGTAAAATTATAGTCTTAAGAACCATATTAAATAATTACAATTATACTTTAAAAATGTTTATTAGTAGATAAATTATTATCTTTTAATTTAAAGTATCCATCTAGAATGTTGTCATAAGTCTTTTTAATTATAATTCCATTACTTTACATATTGTATAAATTACCTAAAGTAGTTTTATTTGATTTTGATGGTACATTAATTGAAAGTGGTGAAATTGTTGTTGAAGCATATCATTCAGGTATGATTAATCTAGGATATCATCCCAAAGATAGAACATATATTGCAACCCTAGCAGGTTTGAGTACATTTAATACTGGTAGAGCTTTAGGCATAAAAGAAGAAGATTTAGAAAAAATAGATTTACATTTTTGGGATTATTTTGCAAATTATGCCAATTCAATTGATACAGCGACTACATTACCAAAAATTTTACCTGGTGTCGAGAATATCCTAAATTTACTTAAAATAAATAAAATAACTATGGGTGTCGTTACCTCAAATGAAGCTAAAAGCGCAAAAATAATTCTTGATAAATTAAATTTGTTACATTATTTTGATGTAGTTATAGGAAAAGAGCACTGTTTGAATAAAAAACCGGATCCCGAGCCATTATTTCAGGCATTAGACCAGTTAAAATTTAACGATGAAATAAGCAATATTAATATTTGGTATGTTGGTGATACACAATATGATGTACAAGCAGCTAAATCTGCAGGAATTCTATCTATTGGAATACCTACACCTCATACAAAACAATTATTAGAGATGTCAAATCCCGAAATATATCTTGATACTATGCAAATGCTCATAGATTTAATAGAACTATGAAATTAAATTGCGTGGAAATGAAACCTATAAATTATTAATTGATACAATAGTAATAAATGATGCAACAAGTATGTCCTCATTGTGGCAAATTACTAGTGCCGCTTCCTAAGTACAATTATTCATTCCATAGATGGGCAACAATTTCATACATGTTTGTTTTATCAATTATGCTCATTTTATTTGATTTAATTTTGGATGGCAAATATGAATTATGGCGATTTGATTGGTCTCAATGGGCTGTGTTCGGATTATGGATATTATACATTACTGCTCAGCTATTACGATCTAATCCATACTTTGGCTGGTTAGTAGTCCCTATAGGCGGAATTCTATTTACTATATTTTTTATGTTATTAAATAAATTCGAAGGAAGTCAGACCGGATTCTTAGGTTTAACATGGGCATGGTCTGTTATAATACCAATACAAATATTTATGGTTATCTTCCCCATTTTAGGACACTTTGCCAGAAAATCACCAACTGAAGAAGATCGTCTGCAATATATGGTTGATGTATTAGTTAAAAGGGAACTTAATAACAATGAGTGAGAATCAAAACAATATCCCCAAATTACAAAGTATTGGCTTAGTTAAATCCTTTAAGGACTATACCCTTAAAGAAATGAGATTTATTTATCGAGGATTGTATTATTGTTTTTCTAATCCACTAAATATACTGAGATATGTGTTTTGGGCAAAATCAGTGGATAAAGGAGTAAAACCGGATGCTGATTGGTTTGAATATAAACCAATAAAACCCACAAATAAAGGTATATTACTATGTCATGGTTTTTCTTCAACACCACAAGAATTAAAACCAATTGCAATGAAATTACTTGAACAAGGATATCATGTAAGGGCTATAAGATTAGCAGGTCATGGTACCACACCAGCTCATATGGCACAAACTACAGGTTCTGATTGGTTTGCATCTGTTATATGGCATTATCAGGAGCTTCGAAAACAATGTAATCAAA
>JAOUKW010000320.1 GCA_029882335.1 Candidatus Heimdallarchaeota archaeon
CTAATAATGACATAATTATTGTTGTATTTAAAGTAAATTTTGTTCTCAAATTTGCGACAACGATTAATGTTGATACAATAAAACCCATAATAAAGAGAATACTCATTAATTTTTCTATTAAAATAGCAGTAGTAGAACCTACATCATAGGTAAACTCTATTTGTTTTTCTTCAATACTATTTTCTTCACTAATAATTACTTTGGCTTTTTTCTCACCACTTGAAATACCAAATACATTGAAGTATAGTTCATCACTTTCTTGAGAATCAAGTAATGGTGTTTGGTGTTGATGAGGTGAAAATATATCATCTGATGAAATTCGAACATTATATTTTGTTTGTTTATTCATTTTATTGGTAATGGAAAATTTTAAAGATCCCCATGTATTTTGGAAAAGTTCATCACCTATAGGAGATACAGCATCTGAGACGGAAAAATCACTAAAAACTCTTTTCATCTGAATATGACGTCTTCTTTCTAAATTATTTAATGATTTTTTATCTTGGAAATAATCGATTATTGTAATTAATAAATACAACAAAGGAATTGCTCCCATAAGGAAAACACTATTCCAATAACTGATATTTGAAAATATTGTAAATGAGGCTGCTCGTGGGAATTCCGGATTAATTCTTTGTCCATATCCAATTACAATTCCAGTAACAAATCCTAGACCAATTATTGATGATAAGGTATTTCTTACTATTCTCCTAATGAATTTCAAATTAAATAATTCTTTCAATAAAGAAGATTTCCTTCTCGATTGGTCAAACATTGTTGTTACATCTTCGTAGGGTTTAGATAAACCTCCTACAATGAAACCACCTAACAGATTACCCATAAATCCAATTAAATGTTTTAATTCTAGTGTTTTATCTGGATTAAGTATTACACCAATAAGATCATACAAGAAATTTCCAATTCCTGCGCCTAATCCTCCTACAATTGGACCATAGAGAATTGCTACCAAGGCTGGGAAAAATATTGCAGGTCGTATATCACCAAACGCGTCTTCCTCGACGAAATGGGTTCGATCTGGATCTAGCAAAGTAGAAATGGCAGCATATATTACGCTTGTCGCCAATGCAGTGACTAATTGTTTCAAATCGAAATTAGACCATGAATTTCTAAAAACCATATATCGGTATGAGGTACTTATTTTTTATGTTTTTCTAATATATATCAGATTTTATTTAATAGTATTAGTAAATTTGGTGTAAAGTATAAAAAATCAAATAGTACTTTTTGTATTCCAAAATAATTTGATTAGATTTTAATATAATATAGTTTCAAATCCTGATGTATTGCAAGCATATATAATTCATCAAAATCTAACGGTTACTGAATATAAGCATAGTAGATTTACGGTAATTAATTTAGATGAAGTAGATGTTATTAATATTAAAAAAATAGTTCCTAAACGGTATAAGTTATTACAATCCACAGAATTTCTCATATTTGTTTTAATTCTATTTATTTTATTTACTGATTATTTAATACCTAGCGTCGATAAAACTTTTTTAATCATTTTCTCACTCGCAATTTTAATTGGTGTTAGAATAATTAGACAAAATAAAATTCCTAATGAGTATCTTCTGTCATTTATTTTAAGCAACGAAAGGGTTAATTTTGTTATGAATGATGATGATTCCAGTACAATAATTAACTTACTAAAAGAATATCAAGAATTAACGTCTGGGTACAATCCAGATACTTTTATTAATTTCTCTTCTTAATTAATCCTACTATAATTAAATCTTTATTATAGATTTGTAATTTTAATTACAATCGGTCATATCTGTTCCCCATAATGTTAAATATTTTAAATCGATATAATATATGTGGGAGATACTAGATTCCTAATTTCGCAAAAGAAAGGAAATATAGATAAGAACAATCTTGTACAAGCCGATAGTTTGTATGAATTTCCATTAATAATCTATGAATTAAAAAATATGCGTCCACAAATATATTATTTTGATTTTGAAGAAGCAAATTCAATTTTTAATTATGACGCTCATTATGTATTGGATTCTTTGGCAGGTACTTTTTTGATAATAGTATCTAATAATATGAAGGAAAAACAAGGTTATATGTCAACTAGTGTAGGTATTACGAAAAATTATTTTTCACTAATAATCCAGTGTGAACTGGTTAATTCAAGTAACAACATTAATAATTCGAAATTTCTATTTGTTTTCTCAATGCCAAAGACCCTGATGAATGGTAATTATGAAAACCTCGATTTAACTGAGTTATTTCAATTAACACAATTATACTTTAAAGAAACTATTGATTTAAATTATACTAAGATTGAATTATTTAAATATGAGGTAATTACGTTATTACAAGATTATATAGAAAACAGTAGCTAATACTACATATTACACATGAGACATTCCCAACTTGCTTCTTGGTTATTATATTTGAAAACATCAAAAAATTTAGCATCTCGTAATTGATTAACTAGTGAATCCTGTTCGGTACTGGTTAAAAATGGTTCACTGATGTAAGAAAGATATTCTTTATCATCTTTGTCTTTATATGCATCATAGGCTTCTTTTACAGCTTTCCCTGCGTCACCGATTTTATATGGGAGAAGAAATGATTTACCTAATTTAATTCCTGAAAAAGCGATTTTTAACCATTTACCCCAATCCTTAGATTCAGTAATGAAAGCTCGATCTTGTGGGTATAGACATCTTTCTCCTAAGGTTTCACATGTAAAATGTAATTTTAATGTTTTTCTAATTGCACCTTCTGTAGAAAAATTAGTAGGAGTCGGTAATTTCTTATTGATTTCAGCAATAAAGTCTTTTAACATTGATACATTCTCGTCTACATAAGCCATCAATTCCTCATACGAAGTGGCTGCTTCTTTTATTTGAATTGCATGTTCATCAATTACATTTGCTAATGATCTAATATCTCGACCAGCCATGAAATCCACAATTAATTTTGCTTGATCTCTAACATTTTCTTGTGGATTGTTCTCATATTCTTTTATCATATCAAGATATGGTTCAAGAAGTTGCTTATCCATTTCTGCAAGATTTCTAAATTCCGATAATATCATTGCTAATCCATTGTCATTAGCATTTGCTCTCATAGAATCAATTAAGGGTAATACTTCTTTTGCCTTTTCGATAGATAATCTTCCAACATAACCCAATATATTGGGAACATAATATACTAGATAGTCATTATACTTGCTAGCTTCAGTTAATTGTACTACATACTTGGAGATGGAAACAGGATCTTTGCTTGCTACTTCTTGCATCATCATTGCAATTAAAGTACTGTAAGTAGGTGAATCTATATCATCAATGAAATTATCCAAGTAAGGGCTTATCAATTCTCCTCGTTTTTTGGCAATTTCTCCAATAATTTGTAAATAAATTGATTTATACATTTGATCTGATTTGTATAATTCAATGAAAGTAGTTAGATTTTCTTCAAATATTTCTGGTTTAAATTTATATAAAAACATCAGAGATGATGCAAGAGAATTATTTCCAGATTTTAACAATTTAAAGATCTCATCTACATATTCTACAAGTAATCTTGGATTTTGTGTTCCAATTATTGTAAGAGGTGAAACCGCAATATGTTTAGCTTTAACTTCTGAGTTTAATAATTGAAAAAATACATGAAGCCAATTTTTTGAAAATGACATATCATTCAATTTGCCAGAATACATAGAGAATAATATTGATAATGCCTGATCACGAGGGGTATCAGATATATTTTCAATTTTTGAAATATTCATCACTGTGTTAAAAATAGTTTCTATATAGGTTTCAGATAATATTGGTGATATTCCATTTGCTTGAGTTATTAATGAGGCAACATTGATGGGTAAATATTGATCTGTACTTTGTTCAATGACAGATAATAATTCAGGTATATGAGTTGAAAACGAACTAATATCTGATTGTACTAAATCTTTTAATTCATCTAATCTCTTTTTTCTTATATCTCTATCTTCAGAGAGCAAATCTTGCATAGCAACTCGCTACATTTATTCTAATTAAATATTTGTTGGCTTCTTTATAATATTGATATTAATTAATAAAAAAAATTTCGTGCTGGATGTTTTATCATGATCTTTTTTGTATATACATACACACGTTCAGCCCAAACCCTGCCTGCCGTCGCCAGACTCCCACACATATAATGTAGGATTAGCAGGGTCTTCATTCTGTGGCTTCTTTCTGCTTCTTAACCCATTAGGTCTCATCGAAGTCAGGATTTCCGTGTTATTTAACATTAGCAGATCACTCACAAAGTTATTGTAATTTAACTTTGAGTACTAACGTATCTCCATTGGAGATTAGAACTTCTCATTGATCTATATTCGATATTTGAGCCTTCGGTCATTCTATTCAATATAGGATGTGACCTAGTTCTTCTAGCATTAACATATAAGTAATGCTAGATTATGAACTATTGTAATTTCAGTTTAAAAACTACTGAATTGAAAATTGAATCACAAATTGATGTATATACAAAAATTATCATGTTAAATACAATTATTATGTAATTATAGCCTTTTATTTTTCTTTGTTCCATTAATTTTAATCATAATTGCCATTGAAATAAAAAAATAAAAGACACTTGGGTATGGAATGTCATCTAAAACTTCTGTGGGATCAACAGTCTTAGAACCTGAAACTTCATCTTTGTATTGTTCTCCTGTTGTTATGTTTATGATTTGTGCTGCATATCCAGCAACAACTATAACACCGAATGTTCCGGTCATAAGTTCATTAAATACATTTGTATCTACTGATAAATCAAAATTCCAAGATAACGAATTACCCGATAGT
>JAOUKW010000027.1 GCA_029882335.1 Candidatus Heimdallarchaeota archaeon
TCACATTGTAACTCTGATTCATGTTTTAAAAGCTCAACAAGAACACCTGCAATACATCCTGTTCCACCTTTCATATCAACTGATCCTCTACCCCATAATTCATTATTTATTATTTTACCTGAAAATGGATCATGTTTCCACTTTTCCCTAACTCCTATTGGAACTGTATCTAAATGTCCTGATAGGACAATTTTAGGTCCTCCTTTTAGGCCAATGGAAGAATAAACATTTGCAGTGCCATCTTCATATTCATCTATATCTGATGATAATCCATGAGAATCGAGAAATTCTTTATACTTGATTGCAGTTGATAAACTTTTACCATCTGTAGAATCAATCTGAACTAAATCTTGAACTAGTTTTTCAATTTCATCTTTCATTAATTTCATCAGGTTTCTTATATTTAAGAAGATTAGAATAATAGTATATAATTTCGAATGATAAATAATTTTAAATTAAAAATATTCACTAGTTATACTATAATGTAAAAGTAATAGAAAATTTAATGAGGATTACCTAGAATGTTATGTAGTTTGATGATTTATTATAATTTGCCAACTTTCTTATTTTCCATATCGGTCTGAAAATTGTATATGAGAAGAAATAACCTTAAATCACTATTTTATTCATATCTCAATATTATCATTATTTGTATATTGAAATTTTAAAACATTGGGTATAATTATAAATATAATTTTTTAATTACATCCTTCTTTTTGGTGCAGGAATTGGATTTTTAGAACCAAATTCTTCACCAAAATCACTATCTGTTACTTGTTCATTCAGTAAATTTGCAATAGTTGTTTCTAAATTATTGGAATTTTCTTCAGACCGTTTTGCCCAAACGTTAATTTCTCTTCTCCATGTTTCAATATCTGCAATTCTTTGTTGAAGATCAAACATAAATCTATCAACAGTTGCGTCTCTAGGTTTTCCTGATTCTTCTTTGGATAGTGCGTATTCAAGTAATTCTATAATTAATTGACCTCTTGGAATTCCTTGATCTTTTGCGCGATTACTTAACTTATCTTTTAATTCATCGTCACAACTAAAAGTAATTCGAACCATTTATCTTCAATTCTATATATGCATGAATGTATATAAAGTATCCTACTATCTGTCTACTACAAAATTTATTTGGCTGAAAATTTCAATATTTCAAAGAATTTGAATCTATTTTTAAAGCATTCAATAATGCAATATTTCAATGATTGGGGAGAATCGATTCTATTCTCCATATTCCGTAAATATTCTATTCATAAGCAGTTTGATGTAGATTAACATTTATTACAACCCTTTAAAAGGAATTGCTTTAAGATATGTAAAGGTATCTTCATAGACTTATTAGTAGATTCATTAGGGTTAAATGTTAAATTGCGGTGAGTGTAATTATGGTTTCATCTGAAGAGATAAAGCTTCTCTCAGTTGGTATTGATGTTGGAAGTTCTACAAGTCATCTAATCTTTTCTAAATTAACACTATCTCAAGATAGAAGTAATGGATTTCAAAGATATGTAGTTTCCAATAGAGAAATTGTATATGAGGGTACAATTATTGATACTCCACTTATAGACAAAAAAACAATTAACGTTGAGGAGTTGAAAACATTTTTCAAATCTGAATTTGATAAAGCCGGTATTTTACCAGGTGATGTCGATACAGGTGCTGTTATAGTTACTGGTGAAACTGCAAAAAAAGCAAATGCGAATGTGATTATCGAGCATTTATCTGAAGATAGTGGGAAATTTGTATCTGCAACTGCTGGACCTAACTTTGAAAGTTTATTAGCTGCAATGGGTTCTGGTATTACTAGTAGGTCTCTAGACACAGAAAAAACGATTATATCTGTTGATATTGGTGGAGGTACCTCAAATTGTGCAATCTCCACAAATGGTCAGGTAGTATCCACATCTTGTATATCCGTTGGAGGTAGACTTGTAGCAGTAAATGATGAATTAATTATAACAAGAATTGATGATCCTGCAAGATGGGTAATGGATGAACTTAATCTAAATTATAATTTAGGTGATAAGATTGATGAAGCCGATATGATTAAAATTGCAAGTAAGTTAGCTGAATCATTAATTGAGGTAGTAAATGGTCCAGCAACATCCGAATTAGCTAAAAAATTAATGATGACAGGCGACTTAGATTTCAATTATACCATCGATGAAATTGCTTTTTCAGGAGGAGTATCTGAGTTTATTTATAATTCTGGAAATGATTATAACGATTTGGGTAAATATTTGGCCATAGAATTGAGAAATAAATTTGACAATTTAAAATATAAAGTAATTGAACCTGATAATACGATTAGAGCTACTGTAATTGGTGCAGGTGCATATAGCTTAACAATTTCAGGATCTACATGCTACTTAGATCCAAATTTAGACTTTCCAATCCGAAATATTCCTGCAATACGAGTTGATATCGATCGGAAAAATTTGAATGTCGAGCATATTCAAGAAGAAATAACAAAATCCTTTGGAAGATTTGATTTAATTGAAGGAGAACAGGTAATTGCATTATTTTTTGATGATCCTGTTAGAGCATCTTATGATCATTTGAAGATATTTGCCAAAGGAGTTGAAGCAGCCCTGCCTAATACAATCCAAAATGACATTCCAATTATACTGGTGTTTCAACGAGATATAGGAAATTCTGTAGGGAATGTAATTCGACGTGAAACTTCAATAAATGAGAATTTACTAGCGATTGATGAAATTATGTTGCAAGATGGAGATTGGATTGATATTGGTGCTCCCTTAATCTCAGGACAAGTATTTCCTGTTACTGTAAAATCACTTGTATTTAATAAGTAATCATTCAATTGTTTTTGTGGTAGTATCATTTATATAAATATCACAAAGAGTTTAAATTTAATTTTATTCATCTAAATGTTCCTATTTCACAGGATCACTAGTTTGCTTTTTCTTCTTTTTCTTTTGTTTTTTATTTTGACTTGAAATTTCAAGTTCAACAGCTTGTTGATCTAAATACCATTTAATAAATATTAATGTAGAAATTATTGGAAGTATTATTTTAACAATTAATGAGGCAAATAAAAACCAATAATGAAACAAACCAAAAAAAGTACTCATATTTGCATATGCAAGATACGTTAATGAATTTTCATGTTTTCGCATTCTTTCATGTTTTAGAGTTTGAAAGAAAAGAAAACCCCATGTTAAAGATGAAAACATTATTGGTATACCAAAAGATTCATTTGAGTTTGGAAAAAAACCTAGCGTAACTAATACCAAACCGAATTTTACATATGTACTAAATATTAAGTAAAAATAAGTCATATCTTTATATGGTCTTATTAGTTTAGGAGTTCCAACGAACCACAATAAATAATTCTTAGTGGCCCATAAATCAAATGTAAGAAACAACATCATAAATAACAAGTCAAATCCAATTGAAACATTGTAATCAACTTTATATAAGTAAATTAATCTTAATATAACAAAAAATTGTAGTATATTTCCTATAGCTAAATTTTTAATGATATTCGATAAAATTAATTTTTCCACAAATATACAAATTTAATATAATTAATAAGATTTAGTAGATAAACATCATGATTTTATCAAATTTAGATAAATTGTTGAATGTATGTAAAAAATAAATGATTATAAATTACTTAAATTGATATTGATTTGTAGTTTTTCTATTAAAATTTCAAATAAATCTGAAATATATGGTCGTTCTTTAATTATTTGTTCTTTTTGAATTTGAATATCGTCTAAATTATTAATATCTCTAGGTACTAAGTGTCCTAATATCCCTTGATAATGCATTGGATGTAATTTTCCTATTTTTTCGTCATTCTCTTTAAACCAGTTCCATAAATTGTCTGCATACTTATTTTTTGCAAAATATTTGATGGTATTAAGCTTGGAGCTATCTGCTATTTCATCGATGATGAATGTTTTTACTTCTGAAATCTTTTGTTTATCCGATATACAACAAAGGCCTTCAATGTAAGTTAGCTTTTCTGCTTCGTTTTTAGCATTTCGTATTTTTTCTTTAAACCAATCTATTTCATTAGTTACATGAGCACCAATTTTGATGACCACTGGTTTGATTTCATTAGATATTTCACTTCCACCTACCAATTCATTGAAGTTTTTAATACCAAAATTTATTGATTTTTCAACTCCGAATAATGCAGATATGTAGAGTAGTTCAATAAATGTCGAATTTCCTTGAGAATCAATTATACCATTTAAATCAAATTGAGATAGTATTTTATCAAAAAATAGTCTCCCTTTTTGAATCACCAATTCTAGGGATTCCCCTTCAGTAAATAGATACAATTCGTGTAGATTATCTTTTATATCATTTAATACTAAACGAGAATCTTCAACATCATAATGTTGCAGTAAATCCAAATAGTCTAATAAGTTTGAGGTATTAGCCTTCACCAACGAATATATATCATTCTCTATTGACCATCTATCTATTGGGGATAAAATTTTATTTTTAATTAGAGGGCCTAATTTATCCAATTCTTCTTTTTGATAATGTGTTCTGTAAAATCCTATAAAATCCGGATTAATCTTGAATATATGATCTTCTTTTACTATGAAGGACAACTCTGTTTCTGACATTGGCATTTGAATTTCTTGAACAACTTTGTTTTTATCATATATTTTTGCTTGCATTGGTATATGCCAGTTTTGTGTACTATTGTTAGGCAGATATGAAAATCTAGATTGTGAAAGTTGAACTCTATTGTCAATCCTAACTGCTTTAACGACTGGATATCCTTCTTGCAGAACCCAACTTTTCATAAAATCAATAATAGAAACATCAGTTATACGATTTAATGAGTTCCATAGATCCTCACTTTTGGCATTAGAAAATTTATGTTTTTTAAAATACTGCTTCAATCCCTCTTGAAAACTGATTGGTGTCATAAAAGATGCTAATTGTCTTATTATTGTAGCTCCTTTATTATATATAATTGGAGCTGATTTAATATTTAATGAAACCCTCTCATTACTAGGTAATTCTATTGATACAGTATTCAAACGTCCATCTGCTGTTAGTGCAACCTTTGTTTGTTCAAGTAGAAAATCTTCCCAATGAGGGTACTCTGGTTCAATTTCACTCATAGTTTGGTAAGCAAAATAGATTGCAAAACTTTCATTTAACCAAATATATTTGAAATCTGATGGAGTAACTAAATCACCAAACCATTGATGAGATATTTCATGAGCAATAATTTGCTTTATACCATTAATTTGATTTGTAGGTGTAGTAGGATATCTAAATAATAGATTTTCTTTTATTACAATCGCACCAAAATTTTCCATTCCACCATATACAAAATCCTTGGTTGTAATAAGGTCTAGTTTTGATAATGGATATTCTACATTAAAAAAAGATTTACAAAAATTAAATGATTTTATGGCAAAATCTAATGAAAATTTTCCATATTGTGTAGCTTGCATTGGTGTTGATACAATTCTAATTGGTAATCCGGCTGATTTATCTTCAATGTGTTCTAATTTTCCAATTATAAAGAAAAATAGATATGATGACATTTTTGGTGTAGATTTAAATATTACTTGTTTTAATTTATTATCTAAATAATTTATTTCTTGAATTCCCTCATTTGAATATGCATCAAGGTGATCTTCAATAATTAATTCTAAATTAAAAATAGTTTTATTCATTGGATTATCTATACAAGGAAATATTGACATTGCTTCTTCTTCAAAACATTGAGTCATTATGAGAGTGTATTCTTTTTGCTTAAATACAAAATTGCTTTTATACAAGCCAGTAATTCCATCTCTAATTTTTCCTGTGTAAGAAATTACTATCGCGAATTGACCATGAAATTCTTCTCCTAATGAGATATGGATCATATTATTTTCTGGATCCAATGTGTATGAAAGTTCTGTTTCTTCTGGATGAATTCTAATTTTTTCTATTTCTAAATCATTATAATTTAAATTCACTTCATTTGTATATTCATCAAAGAAATAATGCACAATTGTGGTTCCTTTAAATTTAGATTCTGATATATTTGGAGCAATTTTTATGCTATATAAAATTGGAAGAGAATTGGACACTTATAAGTTCATTGAATGTTGAATACAAATAAAGTAATTGTCTTTATGTTGTTAAATTTCAAAAAAATTAATTAATTTGTTGCTTACAGTTAAATGATTTAGTATAAAACACAAAGAAAGGGAATGGTTAACCACGTGTTAATTGTTACCATGTATGGGGTAACAAATACAGAATGTTTTTATATCTATTAGTAGTATAATTATTATGGATAACGGTATTTTACTTCATACAAATTCAAATTTATTTATATTCAAAAATTGTGAAAATTGTCAAAATGAAATGAACACAGATATTCCTCTATGTATGTCATGTGGTATCAAGAAGTTTTCATACAAGTTGAAAAAACAAAAATTAAAAATCCAAATTAAGTAATTTTGAAGAAAGTTAATGCTTTAAATTTAAACTAATTATTGTCTTTTAATGCTATTTTTCACACGAAATAACATAAGTCATACCTTTCCCTATAATTTCAAATTTAATTTGTGTAAAACCTATTTCTGTCAATAATTTTGTTAATTCTTCAGGTGAATGAAATTTAGAACCCATTCTTAATATTTTTTCAAAAATTACAACCATTTTTCCCCGAAAATTAGACGGATCAACTTCATCCAATACTAGTTTTCCTCCTGGCTTTAATACTCTATACACCTCTTGTAATCCTTTAGATTGTTTTTGCCAATGGTGTAAGGAATCATATCCAATAATTTTATCAAATTTATCATCATTAAATTCCATTTTATCCGAAAATCCAATAACTGGGATAGCAGTAGGGACTTTAATCATAGCCTTTTCTAACATTTTTTCTGCTGGGTCTAATAAATATAATTCATGCACATCATCCACATAAAACTTAGCAATTCTACCTGTTCCTGCTCCAATTTCTAATACAATATCCTCTATTTTTGGATCTAATATGCTTAAAAATTCAATTGGTTTTCTTTTGGGTAAAATAATATCATATATTCTAGCAACTGAATTAAAACTAAAAGGCATAATCAACCAATAATTTTATACTTTTAATATTTAATGATATTAAATATGTTGAATATTATTATTCTATAATTTCTTTTTCTAATATGATTTTATTGTCTTTTCCTTTGTTTGGTTTATTATTATTTAGTGTATCATTCAATTTCCTCTTCATTATTACATTTAAACCATCCTTTGGATACATTGTAATTCCTGTTTCAATCCTAATTGGTTTATTTTTGTCTAAAAGTTGTATATCAAATTCAGTTAATAAATTATGGATTACTAAAGGTATCATTTGGAAAGCAAATTGATTACCAACACATCTGCTTGGTCCACCTCCAAATGGAAAGAAGCTAAAAGGATGTTTTAGTGGTTTTTCTTGTAAAAATCGCTCCGGCCTAAATTCATTTGGATGCTCCCAATATTTTGGATCTCGATGAATCATGTATTGAGGCATCAGAATGATCGAGCCCTTGGGAATATGTACATTATCAATAATTACTTCTTCATTATTCTTACGAGTTTGCAACCAAATAGGTGGATATAATCGTAAAGCTTCTTTTAGACACCCATGTAAATATGTTGCGTTTTCAAGGTCATTTACTGATATTGTTTGATATTTTCCCATCTGATTAAATTCATCAAATAAATTTGACATGATTTTCTCATTTCGTAGTATTTCATTAATTGTAAATGATAGTGCTTTTGCAGGAGTTTCAAATGAAGCAGGTAAGAGAGTAAACAAATGATTGTATTTGTATTCATCAGGAACTGGATTTCCTTTTTCATCTATTTCATTAAGAATATCGTTTAACAGATCATCATGTTGTTCTGTGCTACTTATTCTTTCATCAATTAATTTTTTAATAAATTCATCTGCTATCTGCTTTGCATTTAAATATTCTTTATTTGCTTTGGAAGGAATATATTTTGGGAAATTAATAACAGAGAGTGCTATTCTCTTTAGTCCTATTGATCCCTTATGAGTTTCGTAACACAGAATTCTATGAGTTTCATCTAATTCCTTACTAAAAAATATTTTACCTATTAGTCTCAGCAAAATGTATTCTAATTCCCAGTGTAAGTTTATTACCTTGTTATTTTGTGTTAACATATCTAATCTTTCAATTTCAACTTGCATAATTTCCTTCATTTTGTCTAGATAGCCAGGAAAATATGATTTGGATAACTTCGGTCTAGCAACATGCATTTTCTGTCTTATTTTATCACCTGTACTTGTTACAATTGATGTACCTTTTGCTAATTCAACTCCCTTCATAGTTTTTTCAAAAATTAAATATTCTTTATGCAATACTGTTTCGACTATTTCTGGATGATTCATCAAAAATAAATCTCTGTTTCTTATAGAAATTCGTCTAATATCTATTTCTTCTTCCATTAATTTAGATAAATAATTTATAGAATTTTGTTTGAATTTATATAAAAATTTGATTGATTCTATCATTGAAAGATATTTTACAATAAAATTTCTATTTTCATGTAATATTTTACTCATTTTTACTTCCTCCAAATATAAATGAATTTAATTTAAGAAAACTTCTATTATGTTGATTATATTTTGGAGAAATACCTAATAGCTGATTATAAATGAAATAATTGGTGAAATTGAATATCAATACATAAATTTACTTTAACGAATTATTTAAATTATTTTACACTTCTCGGTAAATAAATTACTAAATTCATAAAATTAATTATCAACCTTTGAATAAATAAAATAGAATTACATATTTTATTACAAATTTAAATTTAGTTTTTCAAATTATCTACAATATGTTTACCTATTAGATTAAAAGCTTCTTCTACATTAGTATAAGTAGCCGCACTAGTTTCAATATAACTACTAAATATAGGATATCCTATTTTTTTCACTGCATGTTGTAAAAATTGATTTGCTTTGATTTTCACTTCTTCTTTGTTATATGTTAAATCACTTTTATTTCCTATAAGTAAAATAGATTCGACGTCTTTATCTACATTAGCAATAATTAATTTTTCGAGCCAGCTATGAAGTCCATCCAAAGTACTTGGATCAGATAAATCAAAAACAAATATAACACATATGGTACCGTGTAAAAACTTCGTAACCAATGCTTCAAAAATGCTTTGACCACCAATCTCTGTAATTTGAACTTCTAACTCAACTATTCCTGTTTTAGATGGAATACTTAATTTTTTTGATGTAAAATCAGCTCCTAATGTGGCCATATAACTTTCTGTAAATGCATCATCTGTAATTCTTTTGATAATTGAAGTTTTACCTACACTTGGAACACCTAACAGTGATATTTTTATTTTCTTATCATCGGCTTCCAAGACATCTGCCATAAGAATATATGTGCTTTTATTAGTATTTATAATTTATTCTAATTGATAAAACATTAAATTATAGAATTAAATAAATTTATGCTATGTGGTGTAATTTATTCAGAATGGTTTGAAATTAATTATTAATAAGCAAGTAGGAGGTGTATTATTGTCAGATAATTTCTCTACCAAACACGAATTTGCAGAAGAACTGGATAAACATGATGTTTTATCCAAGTTCAGAGATGAGTTTATTTTTCCGGAAGGAAAGGATGGATCATGCATATATTTCAATGGGAATTCACTAGGATTACAACCAAAGTCACTTAAATCGTATATTAATATAGAATTAGAAAAATGGGCAAAATTTGGTGGAGAAGCTCATTTTAAATCTTCTCATCCATGGGTATCGTATAATGAATATGTGACTGACTCTTTTTGTAAATTAACTGGTGCAAAATCAATAGAAGTTGTTGCAATGAATACCTTAACAGCTAATTTACATTTCTTACTTGTTTCTTTTTATACACCCACGAAATCTAGATATAAAATATTGACTGGATTCAATCCATTTCCATCAGATATTTATGCATTAAAATCTCAGGTTCGTTTTCATGGTTATAATCCTGCAGATGCAATAATTGAGCTTGAGGCTGTTGATGAAATTGTTAGTTTTGATGAAATAAAGCATAAAATAGAAAGATATGGCGATCAAATTGCATTAATCCTTATAGGTGGTGTAAATTATTATACTGGCCAGGTTTATGATATGGCAGAGATAACCAAATTAGGTCATGAAAAAGGGTGCAAAGTTGGATTTGATTTGGCTCATGCAGTCGGGAATGTTGAGCTTAACCTTCATGATTGGAATGTTGATTTTGCAGTTTGGTGTAATTATAAGTATATTAATTCTGGACCTGGAAATATTGGTGGTGCATTTGTTCATGAAAAATATATGATGGATCTTGATTTACATCGTTTTGCAGGATGGTGGGGTCATAATAAAGAAAAACGATTTTTGATGGAACCTGATTTTGATCCTATTCCTGGTGCTGAAGGCTGGCAAGTTTCAAATCCTTCAATTTTAGGACTCGCTGCTTTAAGAAGTTCTCTAGAAATATTTGATCAAGCCGATTTTATATTGTTATTGAACAAAAGTCGCAAAATGTGGGATTATATGAAGTATTTAATTAATGAATTACTTAATGACAAAGTAAAAATTCTTACTCCGGCGAACCAACACGGCTGTCAATTGTCATTGGTTTTTCCCAATAAAGGTAGGGAAATCTACAATTCTCTAACAAACAAGGGTGTGTATTGTGATTGGAGAGAACCAAATGTCATTCGTATTGCACCAGTTCCACTTTATAATTCATTCATGGATTGTTACAATTTTGTTAATATTATTAAACAATTGATAAATGAATAATCTAACATCAACAATATAAAATATAGATTAATTTGAGTGAGATTAGAAATGATCTCTAAAAGAATAACTATCATAGGTGCAGGATTATCTGGAAGCTTACTTGCTATACTATTATCAAAAGAAGGATATGAAGTAGAGATGTATGAAAGACGAGAAGATCTGAGAAATGGAAATATTACTGGAGGTCGATCTATTAATTTGGCACTATCCCATCGGGGAATTAAAGCTTTAGAACAAATTGGTATAATGGATGAAATAAATAAAATTGTCGTTCCAGTTACGGGTAGGATAATTCATAATATCAATGGAGAAATCTCATATCAACCATATGGGAAAGATAAAACTGAATTCAATCTCTCAATTTCTCGAGCTGATTTAAATATAAAATTACTTGATTTTGCAGAAAAAAATAATGTGAAAATTTATTTTAATC
Source organism: Candidatus Heimdallarchaeota archaeon (assembly GCA_029882335.1). Lineage (GTDB taxonomy): Archaea > Asgardarchaeota > Heimdallarchaeia > Heimdallarchaeales > Kariarchaeaceae > JAOUKW01. The sequence goes on from JAOUKW010000027.1 coordinate 11,253, forward strand.
ATAATTGTCGGAAGTATACTCCAAAAACAAATGAATTGATGATAGAAAATGATAGTGATGGAACTAAATTACAACTTTTTCCAGATGTTATAATTGGTACAGATGGATCTTCATCTGCAATTAGGAAATCTATTATTAACTTAGGTCGATTCAATTATAGTCAGACCTATTTAGATCATGGATACAAAGAATTGGAAATTCCTGCGGGACCAGATAATTCTTTCAGGATGGATAAAAATGGACTACACATATGGCCAAGAGGTGAATTCATGTTAATTGCTTTGCCAAATACAGATGGTAGCTTTACATGTACATTATTTTTTCCTCATAATGGGGACATTAGTTTTGATTCACTGACTACTCCTGAAAAAGTAAATCAATTATTTAACGAATATTTTCCAGATGTAATAGATAAAATGCCTAATCTGACCTCCGAGTTTTTTATTAATCCAACTGGACGATTACTTACTATAAAATCAGACCCTTGGTATTATGAGGATAAATTAATACTACTTGGAGATGCATCTCATGCAATAGTACCATTTTATGGACAGGGGATGAATTCAGCGTTTGAAGATTGCATGTCTTTGATACACCATTTGAAAGAATATAGAGGAGATTGGGATCAAATATTTAAAGAGGTGTATAAAGACCGTAAACCTAACACTGATGCTATAGCTCAACTTTCTTTAGATAACTATCTTGAAATGAGAAATAGTGTTGCGAATGAGCAATTTTTATTAAGAAAGAAAGCAGAAAATATGTTATATGAAGCATATCCAAAGGAAATTGTTTCAAAATACTCTATGGTCACATATCATCCAGAAATACCCTATGCAGAGGCTTATAGAAAAGGAAAAATTTTAGAAAATATACTCCATAAAATTTTTACTGAAATTGATACAATTGAAGAATTTGATTTAGAAGAAGCTAGAAGAAAAATTTTATTTGAATATAATAATTCAACAGCTTAATTCTATTTTCACACATTTTATCTACATTTTCCCATCAATATAACTTTTTCAAGTACTTATCCTTAAATTATTTCTTGTTTAGAAATTTAATGTGGTTCACAATTTTATATTCTCCACTTTTGCGATTATTTCAATTATAGTTATGATTTTATTGCTTTTTAGTCTCTTTAAAAATTTGAAAACAGTAAATTTGGAAACTCATAAATACTTAATTTCAACAATCTTTGCAATTATGATTTGGATTATATGTATTTATCTCGAAGAAAATTATTATCCCTATATCTATAATTTTGATCAAAAATATGCAAGAGGTTATATGATTTTGACCACTATTAGTACTGTTTCAATTTTATTTGGAATTCGATTTCTTATTATTTTTATTAAATTATTAATAAAGCCAGAAATTAATGATAAAGAAATTAATTACTTACTAGCTTTAATATTTCTCATTGCGGGATATTATTTTCTTTTATTATTTTTAGATAACCAAATCGAAGTTGATATTCAAATAATTGTATTTAGAATTATCGATGCATTAAATTTAATTTATCTTATATCTTCAATTTACATAATTAATAATGATTTAATTATATTATTAGCTGATATTAAAAGATTAAATAAAGCGATTTTAATCAAACAAATCAACTATTTAATTAAAGGTTTAAATTTATCAATGATTGGGATTATTCCCATCTTAATAATTTCTAGTTTTTTTGATCGAAAATCAATAAGTTATGCATTCATTTTACTAACAGTATCCATGTCAATTATTTCATATTCAATCCTTTTAGAACCTAAATTATTATTTGCCTTGCCTGAAAATATATATTTGTCTATTGTAGCAAGCAAGCAAGGTATTTTAAAATATTCAAAACAATTTAATGAGTTTGCAAGTATTTCTTCTACTTATTTAATTACTAATGTGTTGAGTGCATTAACTGGGCTAATGACTGAATTTTACCATTCTGAAGTGTATCCTAATATGATAAAATTTCAAGATCGATTAATATTAATTCAATGGGAAGAAGATTATTATATTGCTGTTTTTTGTGATTGGGATTCTAAACTTATTAGAACTTCAATGAATAATATTGCAAAGGAGATAAATATGCGTTATGGGGATAATACCAGTTCAGTTATGGAATTATCACATGCTTTAAATTTGGATGATATTTACAATAGTTTATTTTACTACTTAGAAGAAGCTCCTGTAATTAAATAATTACAATAAAAATATCAATATACTTTACGAAAAAAGATAATGTCACTTACTATTTAAGAGGTGATCTTTATAAAAAATTAATCAAAAATCTTACTTGTATTGGTGAATTTGAAATATGTTGATTTAAGTTAAATGTATAATGGATACTTCAGACAAATTAATTGATGGAGTTATCCGTGAAGCTCAGATACTTGTAGAAGAGGCAAAATCATTAGAACTCAACAATGAGTTGATAAATGCAAAGCACAAATATCTTGATGCAGCTACAGTATTTTTAAACCATTCATCAACTAAACAAGGACAAGATAAAATAGTATTTCAAAATTTAGCGAAAATGTTAGTCGATCAGGCAAAAGAATTACAGATTGAGATAAATTTGGCAAAATCACCTCTACCGATGCCACCAGGTAAAAATGCTCCTGTTAAACCTATAGTAGAGAGTATTCCTCCAGTCTATCAAATTATTATTATTCATCCCGGAGGTGTACCAATTTATACTCATACATTTGGAACGGTTTCTCAAGATGTTAAGGACAAATTAAATGAAATCTTATTTTCAGGTGCAATTACTGCTATTAATCAATTAATGACGGAAATAATTCAAGTACCAATACAAAAAATTTCCTTTGAGAGAGGAGTTTTATTGTTTAGAGAATTTAAAGGCGTAATCGCTGTAATTCATGCTGAAAAAAGTAATAGTCAATTACACATTAAATTTAATGAATTTCTAACTGAATTTCGTAATTCACTAGAAAAAGAATTTGAAGAAGCAATTTCCAAAGGAAAAGATCTTTCTAATCAACCAATTGCTTTTCAATTGATTAAAAAACACTTCACATATAAACTTAAATGAAATCAATTTTTCCGGGTATAAGATCATTATCAGAAGATATTGTTGAATCATATATTTGTTGTTGAAGCTTGGAAATTGCTATACTTAGGTAAAATTAAATTATTTCATGAAAATCGATTAATGATTAATCATTCATTTCCAAATTCATATTTTATTGTTTTAAACTAAATATTATATTCATCATCTGATCTATAATATTGAGTTTAAGTACATATCATAACTTATCAAATATGTAAGTAATGTCATTATTAATCATTGGTGTCGTCTTATCTTTCGTTGCAGCTATTAGCTGGGGAATTAATGCTCATATAGTTAGAAAAGGTATGATTGACGAAAATCCATTTTATGCTCTCTTCTTAAGATCTTTATTCACAGCACCTATTTTATTCCTTATTGTTTTTATTTGGAAGGGTTTGAATGGGATCCTAGTATATTTAGAACCAGAAATCATAATTTATGTTTTGATATCTGCTATGTTAATTATTATCGGTGATAGTATATTTATGTATACTCTGAAACATTATCCTGTAAATTTAATACAACCAATTGTCTCCGTATATCCTTTATTTACTACATTTATGTTAATAATATCAAAAACGGAGGAAATAAAACCAACTATAATTCTTGGTACAATCATTATTATTCTAGGTGTAATCACAATCACTGGGGGTGATATTTCTGGGACATATAGTCATAAAGCTTTGATGCTTGGATTAACTGCAGCTGCTTGTTGGGGAATCTCTGTTTACTTGGTGAAATTGATATTATTAGATGGCCGAACAGATGCAATGGGTGTCACTGGAATTAGAATTTTGATTATTGGGATTTTTGGTTTAATTGTATTTTACTCGTCAAAAAATGCAAGAATAGAACGATCAAAAAGATCAAATATTTCAAAACACAATTCTCTTAAATTTATGGCTCTTAGTGGTATCATTGGATGGGTGATTGGTGCATCTGCATTTTTCATTGCAATTCAAATGATTGGTGCAGCAATTCCAACACCAATTTCTTCAACCAATCCAATTATCGCAAGTATTATTGGTATATTGTTTAAATACGAAGAAGTATCAAAAAAACAATTCTTAGGTATTGTTTGCGTAGTAATAGGTACTATAACAATTATTATGTAGTAAAATATATTACACTATATAGTGTATGAATAATCTTTTGGATTATAAGTATATAATTTTAAAATACATACTGCCATTTTACAAATTGAATAATTATTTATACTTTGGAATATATTATGTTGTATGGACTATAAATTAGTAGAAATAGATCCCAAAAATCTAAATGAATTTAATTGGGAAGGATTTCATAATTTAAGAAGAATTTTACATGATGAAGTAACTCCTGATGATCCAATACAATCAGACGAAGTTGCAGAACATAACTTACGCATACAATTAAAATCACCTGAATTTGATGTTTTTCTATTTGAAATATATTCCAGTTCAAATGATTTTATCGGATTCTGCTATTATGGCTGGTTTAAAGAGTCTTCTGCTTCATATGAAAATAACAAGTCACTGGGTACTTGTGACATTACTTTATTATCCAATTTTCGTAGATTCGGTATTGGAACATCGATTCTCAAAAGATTCTATACTGAGCTCAAATCAAATCAGAAAGAAATAATTATGGGTGGCTCAATTTATCCTGCTTCAGTTAAATTTGTTGAGTCATTTGGAGGTATTATGGGATTAGCAGGTTCAGTTAATCGATTAACGATATCCGATCTTGATTCAAGCTTAATTGATAAATGGATTTTAGATGGAGAAGCCACATCTCCAGATTCTAAATTTCATGTATTTAATGAAATTCCAGAAGAATATATTGAAAGGGTGGCTGATATTATGACTGAAACCCTACATCAAATCCCAATGGATGATTTAGAGGTGGGCCAAATGATATTTACCCCTGAAACAATCAGACAAAGAGAGGCAGAAATAAAACTGATGAATAAAATTTCATTAACCGGAATATTTGAGGAATCAAATGGTCAATTATCTGGCTTTTCAAATTTAGGATATTCTCTAGATTTACCAGAGATGGTAAAACAAGGATTGACATCTGTAAGAGAAGAATATAGAGGAAAAGGATTGGGTAAAAGAATTAAAGCCATAATGATCAAAGAGCTGTTGAAAATTAATAAAAGTGTAAAATTTATTGATACAGATAATGCTAATTCAAATGCACCTATGTTGGCAATTAACGAAAGAATGGGTTTTAGGAAGTATAAAGAAACCTATCAGTTTCAAATTAAATTAGATGAATTAGAAAAAAGAATCACTCAAAAAAGTGGGGTTGTGATAATTTAACTGATATCATATTCATTTCTTAACAAAGAAGAAATGCTTTTGTTTTTTTATTAATTCATTATAAAAGTTAAAGTAAAACATATGTAATATTAAATTATGGACTTTTTCCTTAGAAATAAAAGGGCTATTGTTTGTGGATCTACACAGGGTATAGGAAGAGCAATTGCTGAAAAATTTGCAGAATATGGAGCATCATTAATCTTAATTGCCAGAGATGAATCAAAATTAAAAGAAACCATTCAAATTTTACAAAAGGATGAATCCCAGACTCATGAATACATAGTAGCTGATTTTTCGGATCCTACTAATTTGAAAATACAATTAGATGAATACATGAAAAAGGGGTATCCAGTTCATATTTTAGTTAATAATACAGGAGGACCTCCTGGTGGTCAATTAATAGATGCAGATATTAGTAATTTTGAATCTGCATTAAAAATGCATTTATATTGTAATCATATACTAACTCAGACTGTGGTGGAAGGTATGAAATCTGAACAATATGGCAGGATCATCAATATAATTTCAACTTCTGTAAAACAACCTATACCCGGATTGGGTGTATCTAATACTACTCGAGGTGCTGTTGCCAATTGGTCAAAAACCTTAGCTGGAGAACTTGCTCCTTTTGGAATAACTGTAAATAATATATTACCTGGTTTTATACAAACTCAACGGTTATTATCATTGATTAAATCACGTGCTGAAAAACAAAGTATTAACGAAGATATCGTTGCAAAAAATATGAAATCAAGTATACCTATGCTCGAATTCGGTTTGACTGATGATATTGCCTTAGGTGCTCTTTATCTTGCTTCTAATGCTGCTAAATATGTAACTGGAATTAATCTACCAATTGATGGTGGAAGAATTTCTGGATACTAAAAAATCGATTAATACTGCATTTAAATTAAAATTAAGATGAATTTTAATATTTAATTTGAGATATATTTTAATAAGGGGATGACAAAAACAAAATGATGCTAGTATCTGATTTACACATTGAAGATGAGTATATCACAGTTACTCATGATATGTCTGTCGTAGAAGTGGCAAAGAAATTAACTGAAAATGGAATCCCTGATGCAGTGGTCATCGATGACCAAGAAAAAGTATTAGGTGTTTTGGATGATTTTGATATTGTATCAAAGGGTGTGGCAAAAGAGAAAGACTTGAAGCAATTAACTGCAAAAGATATTATGTTTGCACCTCCACCGTTAAAACTTGATAATGATTTAACAAGAGTAAAAGAATTATTTGACGAGTTTGAATGCACTGTTTTGCCTGTTGTAGATGATGAAAGAAAATTGCTTGGTGTAGTGACAATTATGGATCTTATGGGAGGTTTATCAAAGGAAGTATCATTTCTTTCACGATTAACCATGGCTTTTAGGAGGGGTTAATCATTAGAGGTGGTAGTGGCTCTAGAGGTGGTGGAGGACGCTCTGGTGGTGGAGGAGGTTCTCGGGGTGGTGGAGGATCTCGAAGCTACGGCGGAGGAGGTTCTCGAAGATCTTACAGCTCTCATCGTTCTCGTACTTATTATGGTAGTTCATATTATGGTAATGATCCTTATTATTCTGGTTCAAGAAGACGTCATCATGGCTATTATGGGCATAATAGTACTCATATACTTGGAAATGTTGGTACATTTATAGTATTACTTTGTTGTTTAGGTCCATTTGTTTTGATGATCTCTTTAGC
>JAOUKW010000321.1 GCA_029882335.1 Candidatus Heimdallarchaeota archaeon
CAAAAAATGCAGAAACAAAGATAATGTTCTCGTATTTGTAAATCTCAAATGGTAGAATTAATCGTTCATCTTTAACCGATAAGAATGGTGGTAAGTAATCAGATAAAATGAAACCAATTCTTTTAGCACCTAATACTTGAACCATATGATTAATCGTAATAAATCCACATTTACCAATACCATAAAATCCAGTAACGAGTGTACAATCACGCAGATCGTCGATGTCATCTCGTAAAATGAACTCGACATTCCTACCTACTTCAGAACCATCATTCATTAAATAAACTTCTTTCATTCACCCATTTAAGTGAATTTGTTTGTTCAAGTAAGTATAGCTAAAGATTAGATAATTCGATGTGATAATTAATTTTTTTTCACTATAAAAATTTAATAATAAACAGCTAATTATACATTTCAAAATCAAAAATGATTAAATATAATCCTGAAGAATTAAAATTATCTAGATATCTACACTTAAAGGGTGTGAAAAATTATTAAATTCTCCATGAAGAAACTTCCTGTATATTTCCTAATCATGTTATTTGTGTTATCAATGGCGTATATACCAATTCAAACACTAACAGATGATAGTAAAGAAATCCAAGATTTTAAAATCAAATCAATAACTCCCCGTTCTATTCCAAATATCTTAAGGGATGCAGATAATCCACTTTCTAGGACTGGGAATAATCAACAAAATATTTACAGTTCTGCAGCAGTACCTCCAGTGATCGCTACTGAACGAGTAAATAATGATGGGTTTACCTATGGTTATAATGAAACCTACAGCAACGCTGTTTATGACCAATCCAATGGATATGTATTAAACACAGATCCTACTAAAGTAAACTCAAATATGTATAATCAAATAGATATTGATGTCAATGCAAGTACAAGTGAGGAAAATTATATTTTTGAGGATACAGGTCTTTTCTTTGCTGTTACATCCACTCAAACATATGCACAAGGTATATGGATTCCTGAATTAAATATTTCGAATTCAATTAATTTATCATCATTGCATTTTAAAAATGGAGGAAACTTTGATGAAGGAATGAATTTAACATTAGAATTGTGGACTGCGGTTGAAAACGGAACATTACATAAAGTTCCCAACACAAAACTGACAACATCAAGTTATTTCATAGGTGCATCAAATAATTCCTACCCATCTTTTATTTTTAATTTTACTCAACCAGTAACCATTCAACAACAAGATACATATACAAATAGTAATGGAGGTTACATATTTGCCGTAATTTACAGAACAGATGGCAATGGTGGAGCTACTGCATATTTAACTGCGAAAACATCAACTGCAACTAATAGTATTTTATATCAAAATATCACTACTACTCATAATCCATCAAGTAATTGGGGAAAAGTAATAACAAGAACAATTAATATCAAATACAATGCTTCATTTATTCTTAATCCAGATAAGATTGGTACAAAAGTTTATTCTAATCCATCAAATCCAACAGGTGTTTCTGTTGGCACTGCAGGAGGATTTCAATCAAATGGAGGATATCAAAACACATCTACTGTTGATGCAATTGCATCATATAATATAACATTTGATTCAGCTTTAATTGGAAGCATTACAGAGGCAAATATACTGATGAATATCAGTTATACATTGACTTACCATCAAACATTTCTAACTAATTCGGTAACTTTTGATTATTCACCAACTAGTTCACTTGTAAATTGGACGATTTATTATAATCTAGCAAATTCATATATTGTTAATTCATCTAGGTATTTCCTACTACCAAGTGCATTTACAAATCTACAAATGTTTGTTAATCTTGCTCCAAGTTCTGCATACACCCTGACTCCCGGTTCAGTGTATGATACCATAAATTTACAATCAAGTGTAGGTACAGGCAATATTACAATTACCGCCCAAACATTGAATTTATTTGAGGGTTTATCTATCACACGAGAGAGATCTACAGACGGATTATCGTGGGTACCATCGACTTTTGCATATATGGGTATATTGGTGGATGAATCACGCAATCCATCACCAACAAATGGTAATTTCACTCGAGCATCCATTGATACTTCTGCATTTTCAGCAATATCATCAGGATCCGTAAATGCGTCTCTTAGAGACCCAAATGGAAATATCGTCTTTGCAAACTATTCATCTCTAGTTAGCTGGTCTCCAACTCTTCTAAGCTTTGTTCATCAATTAGATGAAAATTTGGAAACAGGTACTTGGAGTTTTCAATTTAGATGGAGTAATAGTACTGCTGCAGCGGCGATTGCCATAGAATTCGATATCTTTCCAGTTGTGAGAATGCAATTAATTAATCCTACTTCATTAAATTTCTTGGAAGCAAACGACCATATTGTACAAATAGGAGTATTGGATCAAAGTCATGGAATTGGTTTTGTTAATAATCCTACATTAACTTGGACAGAAGAAGCAAACCAAATAATGGCACCAAATGGTCAAACTACGAATTATTACCTTTATGATTACACAATTACACCAGATAATGGAACATTCCCAACATTAACGAGTGGTACTCATACTACAACAATCACTGTTGAGGATAAATCATTTGTACAAAACTTTAATTTTGATTTTGAGTTATTCTTTAGAGGAGATACAAGAATAACTGGTCCTACTGCAAGATATGATAAGAATTTCTCTTTCTTCTTCCAACCAAGAAGTATTACCAATAATGGTGAGAATGTATTCCTTAATCCCTCAGATACAATTGATTTTATTCTAACCTATACAAACACCAGTGGTAGCGTTGTTTTGGTTAATCAAACCGATTATTTAGGAATTTATGATAATGGTGGTTATAATTTTACCATTTATTGGAATGATTGGTATAACCTAGGTACAGATAATTCTTTTGAATTAAAATGGAATATGGTTGAGTTCAGAGATATAGCAGATGACCCATATATATCTAAAAATTTTGCATTTATCATCGTCGATGTTGATGCACCTATATTCAGATCTGAACAAGGACCAATTACAATTGATGAATTAGTACCTAGTACTTTGAGTTGGAGGGCTACAGATACTTTCCCTGCAAATTATACAATCTATAGAGAGAATACACAAGTTCAAGCAGGTATGTGGTTTAATGACACAGTTATCCAACATAACACTGGAGGATTATACAAAGGAGTACACAACTTCACCATAGTCTTACAAGACAGTGATGGTAATAAAGTACAATCAAGTGTTGATATTACGGTAAATGATAATGCTTTACCAGTTATTAGACTGAAGCCTACAACTTCATCACCAACGCCTACATTCTCTCAAGGATCAACTAACAATTTACTCCGATGGAATTTAACGGATGTTCATCCAAGTCATTATAAAATTACAAATACAGCGGGTTTAAGTACACAGGAAGGATCTTGGTATAATGAAACCTTTATAGATTATACATTCAATGCGAATTTAAACCTAGGTACCTATTCATTTACCTTATTCGCAAATGATACTTCTGGTAACAATGTTACAGATACATTCAATATAGAAATCATAGATGATACATTACCATCAATAACTGGTTTGAGTAATTTTGAGATGAGAAATAATGAAACCGTTACTTTGACATGGAATATAGGAGATACTAATCCTTATAGATACAGTCTTTATAGAAATGGAACTGCTTTAATAGGTCCACTCGAATTTAACCCTACAGATACAGTGACTTATGTGTTTGAAACTCCAACAATTGGAGGATATAATTTTACATTAATCCTTTCAGATACCACTGGGAATACTGCAATATATATTTTATTAATTCGAGTAAAGGCAGCAGAGATAACAGAGACACAATTGGGTCCTGATTTAACATATACAAATGATGTGTACGAAGGAGATATTGAAGCAGTAACGGATTCATGGGAAAATACAAATAATAACTCAATCTCAAATGCAAGAGTCACGTTAAATCTATATGTAGTAGATGTAGAAGGATATGAGAGTGGTATGAGAGTTGAAGGATATACCTTTGTGTATTATTCTACCATAGATGGAACATTCACTATCTATTTTAATTATACGGGTCTACCATTTGGAGATTATAGATGGGGCATTGAATTCGCGAAATATAGACATGTTAATCAAACAAGCTCATATTTTGTTTCAATACTCCCACATTCAATTATTATGGAAATTGAAGCTCCACTAGAATTAATTCAAAATGAGAATTATACAATATCAGCTCTGCTCACTTATGATAATCCATATGGAAGTATTTCTCTGAGTGAATTTACACAAAGAAGACAAGGTGCTGTTGAAGGAGCAATAGTTGATTTTGAAATAGAAGTCACATTCACTGATGGTACTACATCAGTGCTTCGTTATTCATCAGAACCCACAGATGCAACAGGTGTTGCAATTATCACTATTGGTTCTCAAACTACTGCAGATATTCTGAGTGTGAATAGTATATCTGGATCAGTACAATCTCAAGGAATTTTCAGTTCAACAACAACTACAATTCCAGCAGAACAACTACCAGAAGTAAAATTGAATGACCCCTCATTACTTGATTTATTACTCTATAATTTAGATTGGATTGAAGAATACATACCAGTAATAATTACAATTCTTAGTTTACTTATTTTCTTAATCGTTTATACGATTATAAAAGTAAAGAAGAAGAGAAAGAGAATAGCTTTAATCAATCAAGAGATAGAGAATGCAGTTGAAGAATTGGATGGATTATTAAGTATTCAAGCAATTGTGATAAAACATTCAGAAACTGGAATACCGTTTTATGACCATACATTTACCGATGCAGAAGGAGAAATCGACTTAGCACTG
>JAOUKW010000322.1 GCA_029882335.1 Candidatus Heimdallarchaeota archaeon
ATCGTATGCTTCTTGTGCAGTGTAATTTCTTCCCAAAAAGAAAATCTCTCTAGCACGTTTTTGACCAATCATCTTTGCAAGATACGCAGATCCATATCCACCATCAAAACTAGTGACATCAGCATCAGTTTGTTTGAAAATTGCATGTTCCTTACTTGCAAGGGTTAAATCACAAACAACATGGAGACTATGACCTCCACCAACTGCCCATCCTGGAACTACAGCTATAACTACTTTAGACATAAATCGAATTAGTCTTTGTACTTCCAAAATATTTAATCTAGGCATACCATGTTCATCTACATATCCTTGATGACCCCGAACATTTTGGTCTCCACCACTACAAAATGAATATACTCCATCTTTGCTGGATGGACCTTCTGCGGAAAACAAGATAACACCAATTGAAGTGTCCTCTCTTGCATCTATAAATGCTTCATATAGTTCACCAACCGTTTTTGGTCTAAATGCATTTCGAATATCTGGACGATTAAATGCAATTCTGGCTACACCATCTGATTTCATATATGTGATATCCTCAAAATCCTTGATTATTTTCCAATTTGGTTCTGACATCTGTCTAAACTAATTTCTGTTCAAATAAATAAAACTACTGTGAATAAACCAATTTAGTTTGGTATCTTTGTATAGGATAATTTAATTATTTTAGCCCGAAATTTAATTTTAATTTCTAATGTAGAATCTTATTTGTTTAATTGAAGAATTAATTAGCCTGGTGTCCACAACTTGTACAGAATTTTGATTTCACTGCGGTACCACAGTTGGAGCAAAATCCAGATCCCTGTTGTGAAAATGTACTAGTTGATGGTTGATTATATCCAAATTGCTGTTGACTTTGATTATAATTAGCTGGTCTTTGTGTATTATATCCAAATCCCATATTCTTTTTCTTATTATTAGAATTAACCACCAAGATGATTATAATTATAACAAAAACTACTATTATAATTATTGCTAGAGGTGAAGTTCCACTATTTCTACTACCAAATGGAATATTTGACGTCAATTCATAGTTGGAAAAATCAAAATCACTACCTACAGAAAGTACTGCTATTCTTAAGACGACATCAGAGGTTGTATCATATGAAAAGGATACAGTATTTTCGAATTCATGGCTAATTTCGAATTCCAAGTAATTTTCATTTATAACCGCATTCTGTGCTTCTCTTATGTTGTCCTCTCCTTCGTATAATTCTAAATATATAAAATTATATGGGGTGTTAACAACTAATTCAACCTCTAAATATTCATCTTCAAAAAGTTCAACTGTATAAATATCATATTCACTATCATCCCAAACCTCATTATCATTATGAGATAATGTACCATTTCTTGTTTCATTCAATTGTAATTCATTTGATTGAGTTGCAATTGATAATCCTACAATCACTACAAAACAAATAATTAATAAGGAGAAGTTAAATCTCATAATTTACTTTTATTGATTAATTATATATTAATTTGTATTTTATAATAATAATTTGTTAAACTATCGTTTCTGCATTTAAACATTCTTGATAGAAGAAACAAGGTATATTAAGTAGAGTATTTTTTTTAAAGTTAGAAAAGCAAAGCAATATCCAAATGTTAATAAGCTTATATAAGTTGGATTATATTGCGGTTATGGTGTCTGTACTAGATAAAGCACGTGAATGGTCATTATCAAATTTAAAAGATATAGATTCTGTTGCTGTACTCCTTGTTGGTTCATGGGCAAGGGGTACCGGAACTGATGTTAATGATATTGATATTATTATCATTAAACGAAATCAATTATCTGCAATATATCATGAAGAGCATGTTTTAGATGGTTATACGTTGGATATTTGGGTTCATGATTTAGACAATTTAAACAATGAATTAACAAAAAAAGCAGATGATCTAAATCAAGTCGGAAATATTTCCTTAGTTCTATCGTTTTTAAAAGATGCTGTAATTTGGTACCAAGATGAATCTTTAATTGATATTGGAAAATTGCAGGAAAAAGCCAAAGCATGGAAATGGGATAACTCGTATAAAGATTATTTGTCCTTCAAAACATCAATGCCAACAAGTGATTGGGCAAAAATTGCATATTCTGAAAATTTAGAGTTACTAGATGCTGCGTTGAAGCGGCTAGATTCAGGAGAGCCAATTTCACATAGGAGGAAAGATTATCCTGAATTATTCAAAGATGTAAGCGAAGAAAAGGCAAAAGATGCTGTTGAAAAGACTGTACAAGCATACAATCATCTAGGGTTGACAAGAGAATGGACTGAACTGAAAGATGCAACCAAAGCTATTGATACTGGTGATTGGGTGAATGCAATAGCTTCAATTAAAGATGTTTTACGGTTTATTATCAGATATGATTTACCATCAGTACCTGAACAATTAATGGATCCTAATTTATGGAGTTCTGGAGAACAAATGACTATGTCATCGGAATTATTAGAAGCTTTAAAAGCAGCATTTCTTTGAATTATAACTCCTTAGTTTCATACTCTTCTTTGATTCGGTTTGCATGAATAATATATTCGTCTATTGAGTTTATATCCAAAATAATTATTTTTCTTTGACCACATACACTACATATTGTTGTTCCTCTATGTAGTGTTGTACCACAATTGTCACAATATAGGTTTTCATTGTTAATTACATCCTGCGATTTAGATGTATAGTGATGGTCATACCAAAGATGAAGTAAAAACAATATCAAAACTCCAATAGAAATTGGTAGATTTTTCGTTGTTATATATAATATCAAACTTGAAATAAGTGATATTATCATAATTCGTATTTGATAATCCATCTGTTTTCCTCAATTATTATAGATAGAAATTAATTTTTCGTATGAAATGAGTTCAACTGCTTTTTCAATCAGCTTTTCAAATATATCCATATTTCCCATCCAATCGGCTAACTTTTCACTAAATTCCGAATTTATAATGTCTATTAATTCTCGTAGAATATTGCGAAATTCAGGAAGCTCTCGATCAACAAGAAATACGGTGATTACATGTTCTGATTCTTCAATCATAATTTGGAAGTCTCCCGCATCAACAGTTCTCAGTGCAGTATTACCACTAGATACTTCTGCTATAATAGTTAAAATTGCAGAAATTACTCCACTTAATAAAGACCCTTCTAATTCGGATTCTTCCCATCCATCTTTTCCTATTACTCCTTGTAATATTAACCTACCATCTGTTGTTAGTACTAATAACGTAGGGGGTTCTAATGGTATATTTTCGTTAATTATTGTATGCAATTGCTCAAAATCATTTTCTATAGTTTCTGGATTAATTGATTGATTTTGGATCTCTTCGATAAATTCTTCAATTTTATTGATTACTGTGACATATTTTTCCTTTTCATTTATTTCTAAGATCACCTTTGCCAACTCGATTATTTCTTTAGTTCGCTCCTCAAATAGATAAATCTCATTTACCAATATTTCTTGGTATGCGCGTAATAGGAATTTCACTGCCTCCCATGTTTGAAATACCGCATTTTTATCATCATTATTCATTCTCAACCATAATGCTGAATGAATTAATGAGTAACTTGTTTTGAATAAAGTTTTACTTGCATTGTTAAGATATTTCTCTGAAGATTGAATATATCCCGATACAAATGAAATTGTTCCTGCAGTATGATAGAATTTAGATGCTATAAGGTATTTATGTTCATGTTCGTATATTCTACCTTGATAATTATATGCCATTGAAATGATTTCTGGTGATTTAATTTCACTTTTTGCTATATCAATTGATTTTTGAAAATTTTTCTTTGCATTTTCATAATCTACATAAATAAAATCTACATATCCTAATAAAAAATAGTATTTTTCTTTATCTTTATCCGAAATTTGTTTTAACATCTCCGAATTTATGGGTTCTAGAATTTCAGAAATAGGAGATACAAATTCATGAAAAAAATTTTTATAAATTGTAGCGATATTTAGTCTACATGCGATTTCTAGGTTAAGCCGGTGAAATATATTTGAAAGTGGGATTATTTTTTTGTAAAGTTCTAAAGCTAGATGGAAATGTTGAGTGACCTCATATCTTTGTGCAACTAGATATGCAGCATCTATAAACTCATCTATATCTTCAACACTCTCCTTGTTTGCAATAATTCCCTCTAAGATGTCAATGGATTCAAATACATGGTAATAAATTTTTTCCAGAGTAAATTGATCTAACTCTGTATTTTGTTCTATTAATGCAATTAAAAATCCTAACTCATTAAGATCCATATCTTTAGGATCATAATTATCAATTCGTTGTAATGCCTCTGAAATTGACAAATTACCTGACTCTCTAATTTTTTCTGGATGTAATAATAAATCAACTATTTCAGAATAATATCTACTTGCTGAATAAACTCCTCCTCTTCTTGCAACTGCTTCTATTACATCTTTTACTTCTTTTTTAATTTGCAATTCCTTGGTATACAGGCAGTAAACCACATTTGGTTGATCCATATGTTGTAATGAACTTGTTTCATAGTATATTAATTTTCCATCTTGAAATTTTCTTGCAGAGCCTGAAGTTATTTTTTCTCCAATAATATGTTTTTTAATTGCTAAGAGTAACTGACGTCGATTCATTTCGTCATACGAATCAGATGCATCATATAATTGTAACCAATTTACTTTATTATTGTATCTGTCGCCAATTAATATTAATGATGTCTCTAGTAAATTGGCATAATCTGTCATTAATATTAATAGTATATGATTCGTATAAAATTAAACTATTGATGTAATAATTTAAAATAATAATGTTAGAGATAATATTA
>JAOUKW010000323.1 GCA_029882335.1 Candidatus Heimdallarchaeota archaeon
TCTGCTTCAGCTCCTATTTCCTGTTCAATCAGGAATGTTGATGCTCTTGGTAATCCACCACCAATTGCTTCATCCAACGTAGGTAATCCAAATTTACAGAATGATGTTGATGCTCCAAAGTTGCCTAACACTTTTTATCAATTGTTATGATGTAACGAAACATGATAAATATTTCTTGATTGTAGAAGATAATTGTAGAAATGATTTACTTATAATGATAAATTGGAGATTACAAATATATAGTTATTCTTGCTGAATAAATACTTCCTTATAAAACTCCTTTTCTTGAATGATTGCATCAACATTATTTTTACTATTTCTAAAGCCATGACCTTCTCCTTCATATTCGAAATACTTTGTTTTAATTCCTTTTTCAAGGAGTAGTTTATAGATCATTCTAGATTGTTCTGGTGGTACTATTTTATCTTCAGAACCTTGGAATAAAACCATTGGCGTTTTTATTTTTTCAATATGGTTTATTGGTGATCTTTCTACATAAGTTTCGATTGCCTGCGTTACGTCTCCATTCATTAATGAATCTAAGTATCGTGATTCAAATTTATGTGTTGTTTTAGCTAATTCAAGTAAATCTGCAACACCATAATAACTGGCTCCTGCAGCAAATAAATTTGGATATAGTGTGAGGATCCGTTGAACAGCATATCCCCCTGCCGATCCACCAGAAATTGTAATTTTTGTTTTGTCTACTTTTCCTTCTTGAACAAGAAGTTCAACCGCATCTTTGATATTTTCCATATCAACTACACCCCAATTAATTTTTAATCCATCTCGATATTTCCTACCATAACCAGTACTTCCAATATAATCTAAGTCTAATATTGCAAAACCTGCTGATGTCCAATAATTTTTGTATAACGAATAAATCGGATTTGTCTTACCTGTAGGTCCACCATGGATCATAACTTTTAGAGGTGGTAGTTCTCCAGCTAATTGTTGATAATTCGAATTTATTGGTGAGTAAAAAAACGCTTTTGCGATAACATTACCACTCTTAAATTCAATAAATTTTGGTTGAGGTATATTTTCTTCAGATACATCTATAAATTTCGATGTTTTTAACGTTACAAGTTTATTTAAAGAAATATTGTAGGTGAATACCGAACTTATTAATTTAGGACCTCCACCAATAAATATGATGTTTTCACTATCAATAACACTTGGATAGGCGATATATGATATTTTATTCAAGTTAAGATATTGAACATCTTTCCCTTGTGTATCTACTATTGCAAAGTTACTTGATCCGTTTGATGTGTATTTCGTTATCAATTTAGTATCAGAAAAGAATGTATATGAGTTATTATCAATTAACCAAGCAGGGTCTGCAAACTCGACTAATTCCTGTGTTATTGTTATAATCGAGCCTGATGATTTATCATATTTATAAAAATTCCACCAATTTCTATAATCATTTTCATCTTTATTAGCCACATCCATTACGAAAAATAATTCATTTTGAAGATTAAATAGAGGCAAACAGATACTTGAATCAGTTGGCGATTGTATTTCTAATTGATCAATTAATTTTCCATGGATAAAATCCAATAAAATGAGTTTGGTTGTATCCCATGGCATGTTTGGGTGATCCCATGTAGTAAAGGCAATTTGCATTCCATTTGGTGAAATTTTAGGTGCACCGTAGAAATCCGATCCTTGATGGAGAATTTTAGCTTCTTGTATTCCATCAAAACCTAAATCAAGATATCCAATATAATTACCATTTTCTTTGTCTGTAAATTCCTTTTCATAAACAAATATAAGGAATTTAAAATCAGGTGTGATATCAAATCCTGCATATTTTCCCACTGATCCATCTGCATTGGATTCGGGTGTCAAAGGTGAAATATTTTGAAGATTATCTAAATTTTGCTTATATATTCTTTGATCTTTAAAGTTTACAAAAAATATATTATTTGGTGTAACTAAAAATGATTTTCCTCCATATTCGTGAACTCTTGTGCGAATGTAATAATCTCTAGGAGTTAATTCTTTGATATTTTCATTTTCCAAAGTGACTAGTACTGCACGTCCTCCCTCCTCTGGTCGAGTTTCAATCCAAAATAGTTTGCCATCAACAGTTTGTGTATGACCAAATCCTATTGAATTTTTATATAATTCTTCAGGTTTCAAAATTGGTTCCCATTGTAAATATGATGTATTTACTTCCATACTTTTTCATCCCATGAGAGACTATAAAAATTTTCTTTTGTTAGCTAAAGAATTCATTCAACCCTTTTTTTTTTGCATTTTCCAGATTTTTCTTTGATATCTCATCTGTTGCTTCATCTTTAGATATTTCATCTTTGTTTGATTGAAGTTCTGCAATAAATTCCTCCCAAGTTTGTGTTTTGATATTTAATTCAATAGCTTTTTTTAACTTAGTATTATTTTCCTTTATTTCTCCATATACCAGTATATCCAAATTTTTTCCAATGTTTTTTGAAAAAATGAATCCGTTTTTTTCTATAAGTTGTTGAATTTGTTGTTTCGTTAATGATGAAACTTTTCCAGTCACATAAATTTTTTTTCCTTCTCCTTTTTTTGATAATACAGTATCTTCTAAATCATGTTTATACTTTATTGAGATGTCTCCATTGAGTACATCCAAGTTAATAGGATTGTTTATTCCATCTAAAATGTAGTTTGCAGTTATGGTAGAAATTCCTTCAATCTTCATTAATTCTTCAATACTTGTATTTTGCAATGCTTCTAATGTTAGAAAATTGTTGCTCAGAGTTTTTGCCATTTCAATCCCTAGTTTTTCAATACCCAAACCAGCAAGAAATATATGAAATTCAATATTTCTTGAGGAGTTAATACTGTCCCAAATAGTTTCTCCGTTTTTACCTAATAACTTAATTAATTTATTTCTTGTTAAATTTGGAGAATAGAGATCTGAAATTTTTGTTACTTCTGTAGAATTGTACAATTTTTCCAATGATTTTAGTCCTAAACCCTTGATGTCTGTAGTCCTTATCCAATAATTTAATTTTTGTAATTCAATTGATTTGCAAGAGGGATTTTCGCATATTAAATTAATTTCTTCTTTCTTTAATTTTTGATTACAAGAAGGACAAAACTGGATCTCCTCAAATGAATTCTCTCCCTTGGTCTTGATTTTTGTAATTTTAGGTATAATATCTCCCGCTCTCTCTACTACTACTTCATCTCCAGTTCCAATATTCAACAATCGTGCAAATTCTAAATTATGCAAAGTTGCTCTCCTTATCATTGCACCAGCAATCATTACTGGTTCTAATTCAGCAACTGGTGTTAGAATTCCAGTTCTCCCTACCTGCCAGGTAATACTTTTCAAATGTGTTGTTTCCTCTTTATTTTTAAATTTTAATGCGATTTGCCAATTTGGGTAGCTGCTGGTTGACCCAGCTTCTTGTATATCATCGATTTGACAATATTTGAATACAACACCATCAATTTCAAAATCCAAATTTTCTCTATTATAATCTATTTTTTCAAATTCCTCAATCAATTCAGCTTCTGTTGGATTGTCAAATATCTTGAAGTCTGCAATCTCAAAATTCCATGAAATTAGTGTATCTAGTAACTCTCTTCTATGGTGAAAATTAATCCCAAGTAATTCAAAAGCCATAAAACGTAATTCTCTAGTTTCATCTATTTGATCTTGCTTTAATGTTCCAACAGCTAGATTTCGTGGCGATGTATATTTTTGTTCTAAGTTTTGATTAATTCTCTCAAACTCGCTTTTTGTCATATACAATTCTCCTCTAATATTGATTCTTTCCTTAGTTGGAATTGTTTTGGGAATGGATTTAATGTTAAAGATTTTGAAGGTTTCTTCATCTCCAAATTCACCATTTCCTCTTGTTGCCGCTTGAATCAAGTTTCCATTATTATATATTAATGATAATGATAATCCATCCACTTTGTAACCTATGGTGATAGGTCTATTTTCTATCTTCATTAGCCACTTTACTACTTCATCCATATCTTTTGCTTTTTTACATGATAACATTGGTGGATTATGCTCAATTTTTCCTTTGCTAGGAGATCCAACAAGGAATAATACTGGATTTAATGGATCTAAAATTCTTAATTGTTCTTCTAGGGCATCATATTCTGCATCTGATATTACAGTATCTCCTTTATAGTACATATCTTTATGATAGAGAATTAATTTAGATAATTTTCGAATTTTTTCTGCCTTGTCCTCCATTTAAATTTGACCAACCTATAATTCAATCTAATTCTAATTAATATATTACTTATGTTTTTTTTTACTATTCGATATTTAGTTTTTAATTATATTACATTCAAATTCATGATTTAAATGCTTGTTTAAGTTTTGATTGTAATTGTGCCTTCATGTCTTCAGCAGAAACCGGTTTACTTTCCTCTTCCTTTTCATCTTCTTGTGTAGATGCTCTTTCTTCTGATTTTTCCTTTCTTCTTTGAAGAAGGGATGCAAATTCAGATTTATTTTCACCTGGTTTTTCTTTTTCTTCTTCTTCTTCTTTTTTAGGCGCTTTTTTGAGATTTTTTAATGCAGCTGCAGGATTGAATCCAAGTGGGCCAGATCCACCCGATGCAGGTTCTTCTCTTGGAGGTGCTTTCTTTAAATTAGCAAGGGCAGCTTTTGGATCAAACCCAGCAGCTCCAACAGATCCTCCTCCACTTGAAGATTCCTCTCCTTCTTTTGGTGGTGCTTTCTTTAAACTCGCCAAAGCATTTGCAATGGAATTATTATTAATTCCCCCTCCACCACCTGATGCCGCAGCAGCAGCTTCGTCTGGTGGTGGTGCTTT
>JAOUKW010000324.1 GCA_029882335.1 Candidatus Heimdallarchaeota archaeon
CAGTATTTCATTTGATTATCTCACCAATTTAGTATCAATAAAAAATCCAAAACAAAGTAAAAATGCTAATACCAGAATCATAACTGAAACTGGTGATCAGATAGTAGATATAAAATCAGAGTCTGAGATTGTTCAAAGCGCAATTTCTAGAGAGTGTGCTTACTGTGGAGAAAAAGCAGTTGTAGCCCAAGCCCAATTTTGTATTGGATGTGGGGCTTCATTAAGCTCTGCAAAATAAGGTGATTGAATGAGTAAAACTGCATATCCTGAATTAATTGATAAATTGATGTCTATTAGTTCTGCTGGATTTACTTCTTTACAGGCTGCAGCATATATTGCTTTAATTCAATTAGGTGAAGAGACAGGAAGTGCTGTTGCCAATGCTTCTGGAATTAATAGATCCAAAATATATGATGTTCTTAATCAGTTAGAAGAAATGAGGGCTATTAAGAAAGTATCAAGAGAAAAGAAAATTAAATATATTGCAGTTGACCCTGATATTGTTTTTTCAGGTATTCTAGAACTGTTTAAAGATGGTATAACTAAAAGTATTGATGCCTTAAAAAATTTACAAGACATAAACGAATTCATTGAACCTGCAATAACAACTTTAACAACATTAACTGTAGAATCAATAAATACAAATGAATATAAGTATTTAATCACATCAAATGAAGAGACTAGGCTCCGATTAACAGATAAACTAAACAAAACAAATAAACCTACTGAAAATGTAAAGATATTAAATCTGAATATAAACTCCCGGGATTCAAGGGGAGTAATACTCATGATTGGTGTAAATGAATTACTTTTATTTGGAGCACCTACCGGACAAACTGTAGAAGCTTTGAAAATTGAAAATTATGAAATTTCTGAATTTTTCTATGGATTAATGGAAAATAAATGGCAATCTGATTTGCCGGATACTATCAATAATGAAATAACCTCAGGTAGTCGTAAAGCCATTTTTATCGGCAAGGCAATCAGCATGCATTATAATATGATAGGTAAAGAACGTTATGAGTACAATAGACCTGTTACATTCCTATTAACAACAGAACATCTAAGTTTTTTTTACTATGATGAGGAATTTCCTAGATTGCCTTTAATATCCATTAAATCAGTGACTCAAAAAGGTGAAGATGAATTATTCATTACTTTTCATAATCCTAGACAAGGGAATGTTATTGGTGAATTATGGATCAAAATGGTAGGTAATACTTTAATTTTGAAAAACCTTCTTGAAGCTATGGCTGGTTATAAAAATCAATGATTATATAAGATTTCTTTCTAAAAATTTACATAGAATTGTTCAATACCATTTAATTAAAATTAGGTAAAATAAACAATTGATACGGAGATAGTATAATTGGAAATTAAGGTTTTAGAAAAAACAAAAAATCCTCTATTATCAAGAGAAGAGATTACTTTTAAAATAGATCATGAAAATGCAGAAACTCCATCTCGTGAAGGAGTAATAGGTAAACTTGCCGCAATATTGAATGCTGAAAAAGAAAGAACTATATTAAAAGAACTAAACAGTAACTTTGGTACAAATACTGCATTTGGTTTGGTTTATCTTTATGATTCAGCCGATATTGCAATGAATGTAGAACCAAAACATATTTTGAAGAGAAATGGATTAATTCAAAAGGAGGCATCTTAAAATGAGTAAATTTATAGAAGTTAAAGGAGATAAATTAGTTCGAAATTTCAAAAACTGTCCAAAATGTGGAGATGGATTTTGGATGGGTGAACATTCTGATAGATCTACATGTGGGAAGTGTGGATACACTGACTTTAAATCTAAAGGTAAAAAACGCAATTAGACAATAATCTCTTTAAACTTCAATTTCCAAAATCAAATATTTTTTAATGCTCTTACTCATTGAAAATTAGGCTGGTATAATATAATCGATACCTTTGGTTTATCTTACTCGTAATGCGTAACTGCCCGGTTTATTAACATTCAATTTTTTTGCAATTTCTGATTTTTCAGGGTCTATTATTATTACAACTCCCGAGTAATCTTCGGATAAGTCGGTAGAATTACACGATAAACAACGATTTTCTTTTTTGTCCTCGATTAAAAACCTACAAACCCTACAAGCTTTCAATTAATTGCCCCCTTCAAAACCTTGTTTCCATTCCTCAATCCAATCCAGTTTTCCAAGTCCTGCTTGTCTCATTGTAATACCAACTCTGATAGCATTTCTTTGTACAGAAACAACAACAATCCTTCCTCTTACGACATCATCTCGTCTAAGTGTTAAATTCGATTGTTTACCAATTAATACATCTTGGCCGCTATTATAGGAGAAAAAGTCATTTGCCATTTGTGATACGTGACATAAGGCATCTACAGTACTTACTCTTACAAAAGCACCAAAATCAATTAATTCAATAATTGCACCTTCAATTACTTCTCCTCTTTCTGGAAGATATGAAAGGACGGTAAAGGTGGAATCATAAAAGGCTCCTCCATCTCCCGGAATTAATCTGCCTGTAGTAATATCGCCAGCATCAAGTACAGCTACGATGAAACCCAAATTTTCAAATATTCTTTCTTCTAAACTATCCCTGGCTAACTCCAGTAGGATAACTTTTAAATCTTCATCGAATCTTCCTGGTGGTACTCTAAGGGTGGATTGAATTGTGCTTACATAATAAATGTAGTATCCCCTCAATTCCTTTAATATAATCATGGTTTATACATTCATCGATACAATTCAATCTAATCTTAAAAAAAATAAAATAGAACTTAAAATTATACAATCTCAAAAAAATTGAAATAGTGGTGAAATATTAATTTTCTACAGTTCTTCTAGTAATTAAATTATTAAATAACTGATTCATATAAAAACTTTAAAGAAAAAGAAAAAGAAAATAAAATTGTATAATATATGGCTGAAAGAACTATTATTAATATTGGACAGAAGGATGGAAAAACTGCGAAGATAATAATAGAAGGAGATGCACGCGCTCCTCTTTATGGTTTAAACGTTGGACAAGAATTTGAAGGTGATATAATTAATCCTGATTATAATGGTTACACATTTAAAATAACTGGAGGTAGCGATGATACAGGTACACCAATGAGATTTGAAATTGAAGGTCCTATACGAAAGAAACTTCTTTTATCAGGTGGAGTTGGATATCGGAAAAAAGTGAAAGGTTTAAGAAAAAGGAAATTAATCCGTGGTGCTGAGGTACAGGATGACATTGCCCAACTTAACGTTAAAGTAATAAAAGAAGGTAATAAACCCCTCCTCCAAGACTAATTCAATAGTTTCCACAGCAGTTTAACTGGAGCTGATCAAACATAGCTAAAAAGAGTACATCAAACAAAGGAACTAAGACAAGTAGTGGTAAATCTACCGTAACAAAGAAGAGTAAAAAAGAGGAAATAGAAGAAGAAACTATTGATGTTCAAGAGAACAAAGCTTCCACCAAAAAATCAAAAACAAAGAAAATTTCAATTGATGAGGAAGAAATAGTGGATACAAAACCAAAGAAAAAATCACGCGCTAAAAAATCAACTACAGCTGTTGATGACAACAAAGTTGAGGAAATTCCAATTGATGAGGAAAATGTTGAGGAAACAAAACCAAAGAAAAAATCACGCGCTAAAAAATCAACTACAGCTGCTGATGACAACAAAGTTGAGGAAATTCCAATTGATGAGGAAAATGTTGAGGAAACAAAACCAAAGCGCAAATCAAGGGCTAAAAAATCAACCAAAGCCGATGATGACAACAAAGTTGAGGAAATTCCAATTGATGGGGAAAACATTGAGGAAACAAAACCAAAGCGTAAATCACGAGCGAAAAAAAGCACTGAAGAACAAGGAACCCCATCTAATAAATCGAATACGGATATAGTTAGTAAACCTGTGAAAAGATCAAATCGAAAACCAACAATACCTCCTGAAATTAATATTGGGACTGCTGGACATGTGGATGAGGGAAAATCCACTTTAATTCAATTACTAACCGGAAAATTTCCAGATGAACATTCAGAAGAACTCAAAAGAGGTATTACGATAAGATTAGGATATGCTGATTGTGATGTATTGAAATGTCCAAAATGTCCAGATCCTGAATGTTGGACTATATATGATGAATGTCCAACATGTAATAGTGAAACCTCTGTAGAACGAAGAGTATCCTTTGTTGATGCACCGGGTCACGAAATTTTAATGCAGGTTATGCTTTCAGGAGCTGCACTTATGGATGGAGTAATGTTGGTTATATCTGCAAATAATAAAGTACCGCAACCACAAACAAGGGAACATTTAGCAGCCCTCACTGCACTCGGAATAACTAATATTATTGTTGTTCAAAATAAAGTTGAATTAGTATCTGAAGAACAAGCAATGCAAAATTATAGAGATATTAAGAAATTTCTCAAAGGAACCATTGCTGAAAATGCCCCTGTTATACCAATGAGTGCAATGCACGGGGCTAATCTTGATGTACTAATTTCTGCGTTACAAAAGTTTATTCCAACACCGAAACGAAATCCTTCGACTGCAGCTCAAATGATGGTCGCACGATCTTTTGATATAAACAAACCCGGAACTAAACCCAAGAATCTCAAAGGAGGAGTTTTAGGTGGTTCTCTTTTACAAGGTAAGTTAGAAGTAGGATCCACAATTTCTATTCTACCTGGTTTAAAACGAAAAAAGGATAAATCTGTTGAATATATTCCAATACGTACGCAAATAAAGAGCATTCAAATTGGTGCAATGGGGACTGTAAAGGAAGCCTATCCTGGTGGTTTATTAGCAATACAA
>JAOUKW010000325.1 GCA_029882335.1 Candidatus Heimdallarchaeota archaeon
CCATTATCTGCTGAAAAAGATAGATTATACATAATTGCATGAGACCAAGTATCATGTGCAGAAGTCCAATTTATCCAAGTTATACCAGATAGTGTGGTATTTTCAAGACTCGTAAATGATGGAATAATTATATTATGTTCTATAATGCTAAAAGCAGTATCAGATATATCCTCTGAAATTAAACCATTTTTATCATCAGCAACAACTTTTACTAGAAAATCAGAACCATTCAATCCTAAAACAGTATAAATAAAAGTAGTTGAGGATATATCTGTTGCAATTAATACCCAATTCAAACCATTGTCGGGTGATAAATATATATTATAGAATATTTGATGGTCATAAGTATCTGCTGACAAAGTCCAAGTTATGTTTATAGTACTATAATATATTTCACCACCATTTGGCGTTAAAATGGTAGGTACTGTTATCTGATCTGGTGTATTCCGAATTTCAAAGACATTTGACTGTGTTTCATTTGTTAGTCCATCAATTGTAGAAGTATTAAGTTTGAGTTTATAGTATATTCCATCAATAAATTCACTTGTATTTAATTGAAAAGTATAACCGTTGAGATTACTTGATAACAGAGTCCAAGTAATACCATTATCATCTGATATAAATAAATCGTTTGCAGATGTATGTCCCCAAGAATCAATACCAAAGCTCCATATTATATCAATTACACCACTGATATATGTAGCCCCTGTCGGGAATAAAAATACCGGCTCTATGATTTGATGAGCATAGTAAATTAGTGGATGTGAATCTCTTTGATTCCCACCACCGTCTAACAATAAGGAATAATCTGATATTCCATCTCCATTATTATCAATTGCTGAATACGTAGAATAGTAATTATATGAAATTGAAGAAGTACTAGTATCGAATGATGGATATGCTCCAAAGAAATTGTTGTAAGTTATATTATTATAATTACTATCCAGAGATAAAATCGGTTTGTAGTATGAATAAAACATATTAGCATAAATAAGTGAATTTGATGTCTTTGCAAATCGAATACTATAATCATTTGTTCTATCATCATAAAATGAATAAAATCTACCAAATTCATTAAATGTAATTTGCAAATAATTATTAATAGTGAAATAGTTTTGAGTATATATTCCATCCCCAAATTTTTCAATATAGTTACCTGTAATTATTGAATAATTAGAGTTTGAAATATAAATTCCAGTACCACTTCCTGATGCTTTACCCGATAGAAAATTATTGTTGATATTGATTGAATTACTATTAAAAACAGAAATACCAGACAATGAAGACCCACCTATTAAATTTTCATTAATTGAAATATTATTTGAATTATGAATTATATATACTCCTAAGTTAACAAATGACATTGTATTGTTAGTTATAATTGTGTTATTTGAATGTGAAATCGTAATTGATTTATAGACTGAAGAAAAACTACTGTTTTCAACCTTTACATCTTCCGAATTTGCTATCGTAATTCCACCATATTCTAAGAAAGTCTGATTGGCAATTACTATTCCCTTGCTATTATAGATATGAATATAACCATAATCTGCTGTACCATACTGTGTATTAGTCTTTGAGTTAATATACAACATTGGTTGATCATTCATGAAATTATCTACAAACTCATTGAAACTATATTCCTGATGATTTTGATTATCAAACATTATTACTCCATTGGTAAAATTATTTCGAATAAATTTATCAATATTTGAAGATACTGCTTTGATTGCAATTTTACCTAAAAGATTAGTAGTTATACTATTACCATTGAGATTTATGTTTTTAGAGTTGTAAAAGTCAAGACTCGTCTTGAAATTGCTTATTTTATTATTTTCTATAGTTAAATTGTTTGAATTATATGTTAAAATACCTGGACCCTTAGATGAGTATGTCGATAATGTGGAATTTGAAATGGTAATATTTGAAGATGCCTGTGTTTCGATTCCTTTATATGTGATCGCAGATAAACCAAGGAGATTGACTGTTGTATTGACAACATTGATAAGATTTGAACCAGATATATATGCTCCAATTTTTAACGAACTAGTATCAAGTGTTGATGAGATTGTCGAATTGTAAATTAAAATATTAGTACTTTGACTGATATAAAATCCATTATAAGTATTCATAATTGTATTTCTAATAACACCATTTGATACATTATGGAAATAAAATCCATATTGAGAACCTGATACATAGCTATTTTCAATTATAAAATAGGCATCTGTATGGCTAATACTTATTACATTGCCTGTAGTTGTTAAGGTAATATTGATCATATTCAATATGTATGGGTTTAATTCTGTTCCTGTTCCTGTGAAATTCGTTAGAAAATCTGTGTTTGAGTTGATTACAATAGGATTTGAACTGTTTACTGAATAAGATAAATTTATACTACCTGAATTATCGATTGATTTATTAGGTATTTCTTGAAAGTTCAATTTGAATTCATCTACTGAATAATTCAAGAGAAATAAATTTAGTATCATTAATATTATCAATAATATCGAATTTTTATACATATTCTATCCTTAATACAATACTAATGTACATAATGTTTTTGCTATAATGACGTTAATTTTAAAAAAATAATATATTTTGGGGGTACGGGATACAATGCAGTATTCGTTTCAGTGACAAATTTTGGATTTACTGAAGCTCAATTAAGTGGAGAAATAAAAATTTGTTTCGATGCCAACTAATAACTATCTAAAATTAAGTACTTGTTGGATTATATCTATTTTGTCTGAATATTGAAATTTAAGGCGATTTTGAATTAAGGGATTAATTTCGTTTACATCTTTCTAATATTATTTAATCTCTTCGCGAAGAACATTACAATTTCACAATGACAAATACTTTTCAATTGAATATATACTACAATCGTTAATAACGACTACAATACATTACAATTCTGACTATATATCCAACAATCATGAATCTTTTGCATACTAACTATCGTTTAGCATTTACATTATTCTAAACTAATATTTCATCATAGCAAAAATCATCAAAAATAGGGGGTATAAGTCCACCAAGTCCATTGTTTGATCGTTTTTTGTTTCATTAAGTAGTACGATTGATGTCTATGAAAAATCTTTATCTTGTTCAAATATCTTCTTATGCTTCTTAATCGTTTCTTCTTATTTTTGTCAGATTAAAGATTATTACTTTCTGTATTTAAAATATTTACTTCTTCTCTATAGTTCATACGAGATACATTTAGTTTTACATATTTATTTTTAATATTAAATCATCACTCGTTTATACTTGAGAATATGAATAAATTATTAAATGGATTGAAATCAATATAGATAATGATTAAGAAAATTTATAGGGCTTGGAGAGATTGGGTGAAGCATTGGCACGGGGAGATTATTGTAATGGTAGAATTGTTTAAAGACCCCAATATTCCTCGACTTTCAAAATTTTTAATTTTTACATTATTGAGTTATATTTTTAGTCCTATAGATATCATTCCTGATTTTATTCCAATAATCGGACATTGGGATGATTTTGCTGCAATTCCATTTACTCTATGGTTGATTGGGAAAATTACTCCACCTGAAATGATACAAGGAGTTAGGGATCGTGTTGCTGCTGATCCTGATATTGCGTTATTCAAAGGATGGGGGCCAAAATTAGCAGCAGTAACAATTTTAGTTCTTTGGATCTGGATCTCTGCATTAATATTGAAATTGATGGGTTTTGATTCTCATTTTTAGTAATGTTCTTTATTATAAGATATCTTGAAAGTATCTAGAGAACAATGATTTATTTTATTGCTGAATTAGTTTATAAACGCTGAATGTGTAATATTTAATTAATTTAATGAAATTGTTCTGCTTCTGTTGATTCTTCTAATGCACTTGTAGAAGTTTTACCTTGCGTGATAGTCAAATTAACTTCATCAAAATATGAGGTTCCAACAAATCTTTGATGTTTTACTGCTTGATATCCCCGGGCTTCTGCGTCAAATTCCGCATTTTGAAGTTTCATGTATTCTCCCATTCCTCTTTCTTTATAACCAGTAGCTAATTCGAACATACCATAGTTTAGTTGATGAAATCCAGCTAAAGTAACAAATTGGAATTTATATCCCAATTCACCAAGTTCACTTTGGAATCTCGATGCCTGTTCTTCAGTCATGTGCTTAGACCAGTTGAATGATGGAGAACAATTGTATGCCAACATTTGACCTGGATATTTTCCTCTTACTGCTTCAGAAAATGTCCTAGCCTCGTCTATGTCGGGTTTTGATGTTTCAAACCATACTAAATCAGAATATGGTGCAAATGAGGTTCCTCTTGCAATGCTAGCATCTAATCCTCCAGAATAGTAAAAGAATCCTTCACTACTTCTATCACCAGTGATAAAATCATTGTCTACTGGATCTGAATCGTTGCTCAGTAGCTTGGCACTATTTGCATCTGTTCTTGCTACAATTAATGTTGGTACTTCATAAACATCTGCAGCAAGTCGAGCTGAAGTTAAAGTTTCAATAAAGTTCTTTGTGGGTGTTAATACTTTTCCACCAAGATGACCACATTTTTTATGAGCAGACAATTGATCTTCAAAATGAACTGCAGCAACTCCTGATCGTATCATATTTTTGGTAAACTCAAAAACATTTAAAACACCACCAAAACCAGCTTCTCCATCAGCAACTATGGGTAAGAACCAATCAATACCATTTTTCTCTTCTAAATGATGAATTTGATCTGCTCTCATAAATGCATTATTTATTCGTTTAACTAATAATGGTGCTGAATCT
>JAOUKW010000028.1 GCA_029882335.1 Candidatus Heimdallarchaeota archaeon
CCAATTAAACTACTCCTGTTTCCTTTGAAAATTCCGCCCATGCAATCTCATCAGCTATACCAAATTCGAGTCTTGCAACTAATGAACCTAGGTTTTCAGATAAAGGTCCTAATCTTTGACTCATGATGGCTTGAAGTGCATGTAATGTAGACCCACCCATAGCTTCCGCAGTTCCACCAAGGGTTCTTACAAAAACAGCGAAATTTTCATCTCTTCTTTTAACAAATCTTTCCAAATTTTCAGATAGGTAACCTATTGGAACAATAATAACACCAACTATAGTCATACTTAACCAAAACGGTACTGATAGCATGAGGAGTAAAACTAATGCTAGTGGTAATATTAATCCTAGCATTAGAAAACTAATTAAGTTAAATTTCTCCAAACTTCTATCATTATATTTGTACATAGTTAAAGGATCTGAAATAAGAGATGTTTTGAATGCCATTAATAATGGTATATTCACTCCAAATAATAAAACTAAATTAGTAATTAATACATTTAATACATTTCCAGATCCAAATAAAAGACTAATAATTAGGGTAGTTAATGTTACAAATACATAACTAATGTTTACTGCTTGGTATGCCTCACTTAGGAGATCTAGGGAAGATAGCGATCTTTTGTATGAGGAAATATACAGATCAAGTGATGATTTTTGTTCTTTTTTAAAGAAATCTTCTAGTTTTTCACCAGATTCCATCGCTTGAGCAAATCTACTAAGAAAATCGGATAGTATGTCAGATGGAGTTGAACTACTTACAGAAGA
Organism: Candidatus Heimdallarchaeota archaeon; assembly: GCA_029882335.1. GTDB lineage: Archaea > Asgardarchaeota > Heimdallarchaeia > Heimdallarchaeales > Kariarchaeaceae > JAOUKW01. The sequence goes on from JAOUKW010000028.1 coordinate 770, forward strand.
CAATGCTTCAGGATATCCCAAATTCCAATCTGTTGCTAGAGTACGAACTCTTTTCATTTCCAACGCACCTAAGCCAAATTCTTTTTGTTTTTCACCACTGTATTCAAATAATTGATCTCTGGACGCTTTTGATGTTGAAATTCCTCCTAAATACGTGATTAGTAATGGTAAGGAATTATTAATTTCAGCTGCTCTCAAAGAGATCTTCATATAAGGGAACATTATACTACTTACAACAATTAATAAAAATATTATAATAAGAAATACAACTAAATTTGATAGTTGATTTAATCTATTAAGTATTATTACCATTGGAATTACGGCTGTAAGTGAGGTAATAATTGCAATTATAAGTGATATTCGAATATACTCTGATGCGGTTTTTGTTATTCCTGCTTTAGATAATGATTGCTCAAATTTGTATATTATTTCCATCCCCTCAATCCTTCAGTAACAAATTTCGCAATATTGTCTGGTAACTTCTTTTTTAGTTTGTAATTTTGAAGGAGTTCCCAAACATCATCCCAATGCATTACACCGAATTTAATCATCCCTTCAATTATTAATGTTTTGGTCTTGTGTTCTTTGTATAGAATTTTAATGTCTTTTCTTTTAATACCCCTTCTAGGTGCAATCTTATTTTCAAGTATATGACTTGATTTAAGGAAATTATGGGTATCCGTTTTCGCATCCCAAGAAGCTAACTCCACGAATGAATAATTACCAGTTCTTTGTGAATAACCAACTAATTCATTGGCTGAAATTAATCTTCTTAACAGTTTTCCATCTGCGGTATGTACCGCATTTTGAATTATTGCTAAATCCAAGAATTTAATAAAATGGGGCGGAATATTAATGGGTTCACCTGTCAATCTGTTGATTAAAGATTTAACTGTACCTGCATGAAATGTACTTATGACTGGATGACCCGTCTGGATTGCTTGAAATGCTGTGTTTCCTTCAGCACCTCTAATTTCTCCAATTATAATATAATTTGGTCTCTGACGGAGACCTGCTTTTAAGAGATCAAAAGTATCAACAGCTGAACCTGCAGAAGCAGGTCGTGTAACTTCCCTAGCCCAATTAATATGAGGTGGCAGCACCTCTGGTGTATCTTCTATTGATACAATTTTCGCTGTTGGGTGTATAAACGCAAGACAAGCGTTGAGTAAAGTAGTTTTACCACTCGCAGTCTCCCCAACAATAAACATAGACATTCCATTATCTAATGCCATCCAAATATATGCAGCAATTTCTGCAGTTAAACCTCTGAAGGATACTAATTGGGAAATTGACAATGGTGTTTCTGAAACCTTTCTAATAGTAAAGTTGCTTCCTTTTTTTGATAGATCCCTACCATATATTGCATTAAGTCTAGAACCATCAGGAAGAACTGCATCTACTATTGGTGCTGAATGTGTCGCTGGTCTTCCTGATCTTTCAGTTAATGAGAGTACAAAACGGTCTAATGCTGCCATATTTGCAAATTCAATTGTAGATTGCAAAGATTTGAAAATTTTATGTTCTATAAAAATTGGAGTTAACCCATTACAACTAATATCTTCAATAAATGTATCAAGAATTAATGGTTGAAGTACACCTAATCCAATTTTATCTCTAATAAAATAATAACGAATTCGCTCTTTTACTGCAGGTGATACACCCTTCATTGTAGGTAAAAATTTAGAAAACATATTAGAACTATTTGGAATAATTCTATCTAATAATTTATCAAATAATTCTATATGTTCTTTTGATGTTTTTGGTGCCATATCTGAAGATATCAGGATAGTTAATCTTTTCATAACCTCTTCGATAGATTCTTGCACATGTTTGGTTAATTCTGGTTCAACTGGATGGTAAATCGTTCGTTTATCTCCGGGAAATACATGAATAAAAACACCCTCACCCACATTATATATTAAATTTGGTTCTTCAATATCTGCCATTCCTCGATTAAGTGTTTCATAATATTCAGGTAAACTTAACCCATGGTTAATATTTCCAATATACATTTCTAGGTGTGGATTGGTTTTTATTACATCCAATACTTCTGGTTCTTGTTCCTTTAGATAATGCTTGATTCTTTGTTTCTTTCTAAGACGTTCCATTGCATCACCTATGCTGTAGATACTGCAGATACTCTGATTCCAAATGCAGGATCAACTAAAATTGGTATTCTCTCTGAAACCAACTCTCCAGTGGATCTAAACTTATTTACATTGACTATCCTATTTAATGATCCACTCCCTTCATCAATTACAAATTTTATGTCAAGATATACATCAAATAAATTGGTTAATTGATCTAATTTGTTTTCTTCCATAAAAAATGATGGAAATACAAGAACCACATTTGAATCATTTCTTAGTATTTGTCTCATTTCAACAAAGAACTCTCTAAATTTGGTTAATGATAGTCCTTGTGTGAAAAAATCTACAGTATCTACTATTATCAATTCATGTTTTGATGCATTTAATAAGGTTATCAGCTTCGGAAAGATGATGTCTGTATTCTGTTTTACCTTTCCTTTAGTTGTAATTGTTGGTATAATTGTAAACTTGTCATCTAAAAAATATTTATATGGTTCCCAACTAAGTGATTTCATATTTTTTAGCATTCCATCTATTGTTTGTTCTGTATTTACATACAATACTCTTTTATTTTGTTCTAACGCTCCCATTGCGAATTGTTGAACAAGTGTTGATTTTCCAGAAGCATTTTCTCCAGAAATTAAAATTAATGATCCCCATGGTATTCCTCCACCAAGGTTGGAATCTAACCCCTCATTACCTAATGACATTATTTTTGATAGCTTGGTTATAACTTCTTCCAATAAGTTTTCATCATCATCCATCATATTATTATTACCTCCTGATATCCCCAACCATATAAATTGTAAATTGAAAACGTATAAGTACCTGATACAGGGTCTATTGTTGAAGTAGTGATCCAGAGATATATATTAAGAAATTCTCCTGGATTCCACATATCGGGATCAATTATATCTGTACTAATTGTATAATTCCAAAAGTTTCCTGCAGCTATTATGTCGTTACTTTGTCCATAAGGGAATTTTGTATCATACAAATATGTAGAATTATCACATAGAATTGCTAATGAAGAAAACAAATCAAATTCAAATATACTGTGCTGTTTGACTTTTCCGGAATTTTTAATGGTGATATTGAATAAATGAAATACTAATGATGGGTATTGTGTATAATTTACACCATTAATTGTATATTCACTATTATCATAGTTATATTCCATATCATCAAATTCATCTTCGATCTCTCTATTATTGATTTCAATTTCTAGTAATAAAGTAGCAGAAATAACTAAATTCGTTATTAATGCCACTGAAATGATTGCATAACTCAAACTTTGCTGCATAGTATTCACAACGAAAATAAATACTCATCCTGAGTAACACCATTGTCTGCAACAACTACTATTTTATGCAGACCAGTTCCGATTGTATCTCCGAAAGGAAGGATTAATCCTATTACCACGGTCTCCTGAATTTTCCATTCACCTTCATTATTATCGAATCTTGTGAAATTATAGGCATGTTCTGTTGATACACCATCATAATATGCAATATTTCCGTCAAAAAACAAACTGAGCCTCATGAGATTTCCAAGCTCTCTTTCACCAGTGTTTTTAATAAATATATTAAATTCAGTTGATGTGGATTCAATATAGCCAATCTCTAAGATATTTAATTTAGACATGATGATATCTGATTGTGATTGACTTTTTAGGTCATATGAGTCTGAAATTACAACAACTGAAACTGAAATTGCTCCAACAATCATCATAGCTAAACTTATCGATGTGATGGTATGAATTGAAGTAGAAATTGATTCACTCATTTAATCAGTCCTCCACAGCATTTAGTATTCTAATGAATATCTGATATATCTCATCTAATTCTAATTGACTTAAAGTGCTTAGCAATCCCAATTCCCATGGATTATAATTATAATATCTAATTATTACCAATCTGAGGATCTCTATCAGTTTTAATTTTGTCAGTTTTAACTGGTGTTTTGTACTTGAGTCTAATTCATTACTATTAATGACTGCTAACATGAAATTTGAGTTTACTTTAACTAGTGAAATCGATTTTTCAGTTTTCAGTATTAAATCAAATTCATCTAATTGTTTATTTATAACTTCTAAATTCGATACAACTTCTCTTGAGGAAGTCTGATGTGGGTTTCTAAATTTTTTATTGGTTTTTAAAAATGAAATAATATCCAATAATATTGTACTTAGATCTGAATTATACTTTTTTGTTTTGGTTTTCACATTAGATGAATCTACTTTATCAAAATCAATGAAAGGTGAGGAATTTTCATATTCCCTTATTTTGGCATTTATGGCCTCTTGTTCCAAATTATTTATTGCATCATCTAATGGAACTGGTTGAATAACACTTCCTCCTGAAACCTTATGTTATTCATATATTAATGAGATGAATCTATTTAAAAGTTATTGTGAGATTTGTAAGTATAAATAATTAAATTACTGGTTTCGTACAATTCTTATAATAGTAGTTACTTTTATCTTGCAATCTATATTTTATAAAAATGATATCTGATTTTATTTGTAATAATTGAAAAGTGAGGTTAAATTATAAATCATTTACTTCGTCAATGATAGTAGGGGTGGTTCTGGTTAAAGTTAATTCATTTCCGATACTGGGGATTATATCGACAGAAAACTGTGTGGAAACATCTAATTCACTTCCAGAGAATAATAATACAAATTCAAACTGTTCACCTTCTGCGAGAACTAAATTTCCATCTCCACGAATTTCTCTTAAACCATATTGGTATACATTAGGTGACAATCCATTGGTAACGAGTGTTGCATATGCATCATTTAAAGAGGCGTTATATGTTAAGATTTGGGAAATGGAAGATGTTTGGAATTCTACTGTTATTGCATTACTTCCAAGATCTATTGCTCCTGATGCAGTTGCGGAAAGTTGAACTTTTATGAGTAACATATCTATTTGTTGATTTTGACCTGCTGCTTGTGCTGAATTATTATAAACATCTAAACCAACTATACTACCGACAATTTCAAGAGCACTTGATGATTGTTCTTGAGCTCGATTCCCTGTATCTCTGGTACTTGATATGAAATCACTTCCCAAATTCAATACGACAAAAGCTATCGAGCTTGCCACAATAACAAAAGCAATTAAAATAATTGCTGATGTTAATCCTGATTCAGCCCTTCTATATTTTCTTACTAGGGAAATTGGAGCTGATTTTTGCTTACTGTTCTTATCAGAGGTATTAACCATTGTAGCTAATAATAAGGCACTGAATATATTTAAACATATTGATTTTTTTAAACGAATAATTAATAATGTTTGATAATTAATATTCTCAATTCCTTTCTTTTCAAAAAATCTTGTATTAAGCCCTGTATAGTTAAATAACAGCTATATTATTTTTTATTATTCATTATTATGATAGAAACAGAATTAAACTAGCTGAAATAACAGGTTCTTCATTTTTTACCGATGGTTTTATTATAGACGAATGATATATAATTCAATGATGAATGATGTTACCACACTTGTAAATGGTATTCAGGAGCTTCAAGTTAAATTAAGCAAGTTGCAAAGTGATTTTACAAATACAATGAATCAATACCAAAGAGCATTTTTTGACATTGAAAATCATTTAAAAAATTTATATGATGTCTCTTCACAATTACAAAAGGTTGATATTCGCTCTAACCAAGCTTCATATGGTAGTGCAATCAATAATAGAAATCAAATCGATGAGACAAAAATAACACAAGGGTCTGATTCCATCGATGCAACTAATTCTAATTTAATACATTCAGAAAGTACTTCAAAATTTGTTAAAATTGATTTATCTCCATCAAAAACACCAACTCCAAATCCAAATGAAAAACATAGATCCGGACGTAAATATTCTTCAATCATTACTGATATCTCGGTAAACGAAAAATTATTTGATGACATACGAACAATTGTAATAGATGTATTAAAACATGGAAAAAACACCTTCAATGATGAAGAAGAAAAAATCATAGAAAAATATAGATTTATTTTTGATCATCCGCAATTTTGGTTAAAACAACTGATAGAGGAGAAAAAGAGAGCTGTAGAATTTAAACAAATGATATCATGAGTAATCACTTAATATTAAAATTTGTTTGTAATCTGACATTAATTTTTTTTTTTAAACAAAGGCATTTATAATATAAGTAACATATTCAGTCAATGAAAAAATTTATCTTTATGAGTATACTATTTATTAGTATGACTTTTGTGACTCAAAACGCAATCTCAACACCAGGGGATAGTCCATCTGATCCATTAGTTGCTAATTTCGGTTTGAATAATGGATATTTAGACAATTCTACTGATGAGGAATACTTCTTATTTAATGACGTCGGAACCTATTCATTTTCTATCAATGGTCCCATTGGAACTGATTTTGATATTGAAATCTATGATATAAATTTCGTTTATATTACAGGTGCATATAGTAATGATTACCCAGATACTGTGTATGCAAACTCTGAAAATGGATTTATTATAGTGGTTTATTCATTTTATTCTGGTTATGGTTCATTTTCTATTGAAATAGGCTATGGACCTGATAGAATGGAATATTTTGATGGTTTTTCAGTAGGTGATACATTTGAATGGACTTTAACAGAAAATGATGCAGGAACGTATAGTTATGATTCACATACTGTCAGCATATATAATACACCTGTTATTGATTACTTTGGTACCGAGGATGATTTATTTATAGTCAATCCATCAACTTCTAGTTTTATAACAGACAAAGTAGGGCTTGTCATACTACCAAAAACAATATATTATACCGATGGATCTTCAATTTCTCAATTTCATGATATATTTTTTGAGTTTGTTGCACCTGCCAACGATTTTTCATCGACAGCAACATCTTGTGGCAATTCAAATTGTGAATTTTTTGGAACTACATTTCAGGGAGAGGAATTACAGTTGATTTATGATCAAACTACTTTTGTGTTGACATATTATTATTCTTCATATAATAATGGTACTCATTTGAGGGAAATAGAAGTAGTATTAGAAACAGACCTCGGTGTATATAGCTCTCTCTCAGTAACTCTCTATTATTACACCGGATTTCAACAGGGTGATTTCTATGAATGGGATGTAGTTGCAGTTGATAACACCGGACCTGATACATCAATTACTGGTGTTCGGGTTGATATATTGGTTGGTAGTCCTGTTAATACACCTACAATCCAAGAGGATTTATTCCGAATGACGTTCACTGGTTCTTCTGGAGGATCCTCTGTAGTGGAAATTCCATCACTTTTTATTCTTCCAACTCGTGTTACAGAAGAAAATGGTACTTCGTACACTTTTGCTGAAATAGTTCAATTATATTTAGATAATCTAGTTTTTGATATTCAAGGTGGAAGTAGTGTTGTCTGCAATACTTCAAATTGTACGTACTCCTTATCCTTTGACAACCAAGAAGGTAATCTTGATTTAGAATTGAATTACGATATAACAACAGGATTACTTCTATCTTATACTTTTAGATATGATGATTATGTTTATGATGAATGGACTGAGGTTTCAGTCGTGTTAATTACTCCTTTACCTGGTAATAGCAATAGTACAAATAATGATAGCTCTTCTGATGCTAGTCCATTTAATCTTCCAGTCAATATAACTGGCCTCTTTTTCTTCTTAATAGCTATTCCTGTATTGAAAATAATTAAGAAAGAGAAAAATTAATATTTGTTTCAAAATAAAAAACTTTCATAACAATTTAAATTGATTTTTCAAATAGTGAGTCAATAAATTTGTAATAATCATACAGTTAATGATAATCTTTTATTATTTCTTACGATTTCATTTGTAATTTCTTAATTTTTTTGACTTTTAATAAAAATAATAAAGTAATTATTTAACTTAAGAACCTTAGAATATGATTTTGTTATATGATGCATATTTCACTTTACTATACAATAATGTAGTAATTTTTACAGTGTCATAATTATTGGAATTCAGGAGATATATTTCTGATATTCTAAGTATTCTAAGGAAAGAGAAGAAATTGAACTGAAATCCAATCAAAAAAAAACATAAAATTATCACTACCTTAAAATACTAGGTGGTGTATAATGTAGGATACATCTGAACTTTCCCTTGTTTCAAAATTTTAGGGATACAGCGTTAGTTGACCATCCTTAAGTAAAATGAGGGTAAAGATGTAGTAAATAACTGGAGGATATGACATATTTCAGAAGTCGTAGTAGTGGCCGTTGGTCAAGCCGGAAATCAAATTGCCGACCAATTTTGGCAGTTGATCGCTCAAGAACATAAAATTGGTCTAGATGGCATGCCAACCAATGGAGAGCCAACTGGAAGAACTGATGTTTTTTTCAGGAAGGTAAGCAATAGGTATGTTCCTAGAGCAGTATTGGTTGATTTAGAACCTGCTGTATTGAAGAGTGTATCTGATGACGCCAAACCAAACTTCTATGATCCTAAAAACAAGGTTCATGGAGCAGATGGTGCTGGAAACAACTTTGCTGTTGGGCATACCGAAATGGGTGCACAATATTTAGAACAAGTGATTGGAAAAATAAAAAACGAGGTAGAAAAAACTGATTCATTGGGTGGATTTATAGTGACTCACAGTGTTGGTGGTGGTACTGGAAGTGGTTTCGGAACCTTAATTATGCAAAACATAAGAAAAGAATACCCAAATACACCTTTACTATCATTTTCTATTTATCCAAGTCCAAGGATTAGTGATGTACTAACAGAACCTTACAATGCAATTTTTTCATCATACCGATTAGTAAGAGATACCAGTTGTTCAATAATATATGATAATGATGCATTATACACAATATGCCAAAATCTCGGCATTGCAGAACCAACATATAGTGATTTGAACAAACTAATCTCTCAAAGTATGGTAAACATAACTGCAGGAATGAGATTTGTTGGTACACTAAATCTTGATTTAAGGAAGTTAATAACAAACTTAGTTCCTCATCCAAGACTTCATTTCTTAATGACATCTACCGCACCTCTGGTAGAATCTGGTGGTTTTGATTCACAAAGTATTGAGAAAACAGCAGAAGTATTATTTGAGAAATCAAATATTCAAGCTCAAGTTAATACTGAAGATGGTGCTTATATTTCAACAACAGTGTTGTTCAGAGGAAATGTAAATCCTGCAGATATGGATACTGCTTTACGTGCAATGAAGCAGAAATTGAAATTCGTATCATTTATACCAACTGGTTTTAAAACAGGTCTTTCTGCAACTGCACCTAATAATATGGAATTTGCAGCAGCATTAGTTGCTAATCACACAGGTATAACTCAGGTATTTAAGAGAATTCTTGGCCAATTTGATAAATTATGGTCTAGGAAAGCTTTTTCACACTGGTATACTGATTCTGGCTTAACAGAAGAAGATATTGTGAATGCAAGAAATGATATTGCTAAATTGGTTGAGGAATATGAGGAAACTTTGAAATTCAAAAGTAAGGATAAATCGGGAGAGGAAGTAGCTGCAGCTGAAATTGCAGAAAATAAATAGGAGGAATAAGATAATGTCAAGAGAAATTATATCTATTCATGTTGGTCAGGCAGGGCTTCAAGTCGGTGCAGCATTTTGGAGAACAGTTTTAGAAGAACACGGACTTGGTAATGATGGTTCTGTAGTTGATGCATCAAAAGAAAAATCAGCAGTTTATTTTAAACAAGCTGGTAATAATAAGTTTGTACCTCGTGCAATTCTTGTAGATTTAGAACCAATGGTTATTAAAACAATCATGAATGATCTACCTGGATTATTCGATCCAGCTTACACCATTCATGGTCAATCCGGTGCTGCAAATAATTGGGCAAGAGGTTATCGAGGTGCTGATGGAGAAGTCAATGTTGATGATGTTTTAAAGATTGTTGAAAAAGCAGTTTCAGAAACAGATAGTCTTCAAGGATTTTCAATCAGTCATTCTATTGGAGGTGGAACAGGATCTGGTCTTGGATCTCAAATTTTGAAGAAATTAAAAGAAACATATCCAAAATATCCAATTATCACATTTAGTGTATTTCCCAGTCCATTGATATCTGATGCAGTTACTGAACCTTATAATTCAGTATTTGCACTAGATCATTTGATTGAATATGCAGATGAAACTATTGTTTTGGATAACCATGCATTATACAACTTAACCAAAAACAACATGGGAATCAAATCTCCAAGCTATGCTGATTTAAACAAAATTATCTCTTGGGTCATGTCTGGTGTTACAGCATCCCTAAGATTTAAAGGTGATTTAAATACTGATCTCAAGGAATTACTTGTTAATCTAGTACCATTCCCAAGACAACACTTCTTAACTTCAACATTCAGTCCAATAAAAAATGGAACTGGGTCTTTTGAAGAAGTTACAACTCATGATATCATAAATCAATTGTTTGATCCAAACAATGCAATGAGTGATACAAATTTTGATGAAGGTGCTTACATTGCATCTGTAGTTATGATGAGAGGACATGAAGTTAAGACAAATGCTGTCAATAGTTCATTAGCAGAGATAAAAGGTAAACTACGATTTTCAGAATTCATACCTACTGGAATTAAGACCGGTGTAACCTCTGAAACTTTAGTTGGATTTGAATCTACAGGGTTAAATTTATCGAATCATACAGGGATAACTAAAGTGTTCAAAAGATTAGCCGCACAATTTGATGCTATGTATGAAAGAGATGCTTTCGTTCATTGGTATCTTGGCGAAGGAATGTCAAAAGATGATATGGAAAAAGCCAGAGAAAATCTAGGTAAGTTAACTACCGAATATGATACTAGTGTGTAATGACTTAGATAAAAATAAAATAAATAATTAATTTATTTCAAATAATAATCTACTAAAATCTCAATCATTTATTTCAAAATATTAATTTTCTAATAACAAAAATCCCAATTAACTCTAAATATCATACACAATTCGTAAGAAATTAATATTCTCTCTCTAATGATCAATCATTGGTAGATACAAGTTACCTAATACTCAATTTATCATCAATTCTTTTTGTAGTAATTACAGGTTATCTGACCTATCGATTTAGCTACAGTTTAAAAAAATATAAAATTATGTCATTGGATTATTTAGTCGCAATTTTTGGTTTGCTGTTTCTTAGTGGAATCGCAGTGTTATTACAAACATTTTTTCATGATAGAATATGGATTTTTTATAATTATGAAGGAATTTCCTCACCAGTAGCATACAGCATTGTTCGGAATTTAGGAACTTTATCAATGATATTTATTTATATACTTGCTGAACACATACTAAATGAAAGAGCAAACATAATTCGTGCTAGTATTTTAACTTCTAGTATTTCTGTTTATATGTTGAATATGTTTTACTATCAAAATACAAAGAAGTTGATCCTAGTAAGTGATGTACTCCCTTTTGCCAGAGATACACGATTGGATGAATTGGCATATGATTTAATTTGGTTATTATCCCTGTATTTGATTCTGTATGCATATATCCAACAGTATAAAATAAGTGTAAATTCTATTTATCGACAAAAAATAAAATTAATTATAATTGCAATTTCGATTTTTGACATTCTTTATATTTATGAATTCTTAGAACATTTTTTGAATATCCGCGATATTGATTTTATTATCTTCTCTGCTCCTACTATGATTATTTTTGGAGTGATTTATTTGAAAACACCTAACTTTTCTTATTATGTTCCCTCAAATGTATCATTTCTACAAATATCCACCATCGATGGTCATTTAATATATTCAGCAGATCTACGGAAATCTGATATATCAAAGGATTATTTAACAAATGTAAGTTTATCAAGCATAAATACGCTACTTAGTGAGGTAATCGATGCTGATTCTTCGAAAAATAAATTAAAATCAATTAATTTTGATCATGGGACTATAATTTTTGAAACAGTAGGTGAATTTATCGCAATTTTATTTGTGGATAAATCATCAAAAATATTAAGACGATCTATGAAGTATCTGATCCATGAATTTGTTAAAAAATATGAAGATCAAATTCAAAGCAAACTAAATGGAGTATTACTTAACGATTTCAAAAATGTAGAGGAGCTTATTAGTCGTTGTATCCCAATGATTGAATCAAAATTACTGTATAAACCTATAATTACCTAATAAAATTTGTTTTTAAAATATTAAAGAACAAGTTTCATTTACCATCTGTATTTTTATCAATCTTCGATTTAACAAAATCATTAAAGGAAGTGAGGGTTAAAATAAAGGGAATCAATCTATCTTCTCCCAAGAATTTAATTAAATCCCCATAATAGATATGTCTTTCAGTATAGAACGCTTGTAATACCTCAATCGTCTTAGTTGTTGTATTTAGAGTAACTTGACGACGATCTGATTTTGTATCATGTTGTCTAGTTAAAAAACCTAAATTAACCAATTTATCTATTAATCTTGATACTTTTGAACGATCCATAAATAATTCATCGGCAATTTCGGAGGATAGTATTTTATTTTCATTTTGATTAATTTTGATCAGGATGACCATCAAATCCTCATTTAATCCATGGTCATCAATGATAGATGAATTATGGGTGATCAAGGGTAAAGTTCTAAATATCATTAATTGAGTGAAAAACTGTTCCAAATTCTTACTCATTATTATCACAGTAGGAATACGTTAATATAAATGATTGTATATATTGATAATTGGATAATACAATAATTGTAAATTACAATTAAAATATCTAACCAAAAGTGATCTCATGAATTCCTTCGAATTTTTTCTAAACATAATACGTATAATATCAATCATTTTGATGATATCAACAATGTATAGCCAATATATGAAACAAAGATATGAGTCAATGAAATATCTATTTTATTCAACAATCAGCCTATCATCATTGGCTTTTATATTTATCCTTCCCGAATTTATTAACCCTGTTGTTACCTACTTCGTTTATCTTCCAATAGTACTGTTAACTCAAATTCTAGCATTTTACTTCTATTATATTTTCCTTGAGACCTTTGATCACAATAATGTTCTCACACGAAATAATATTTTAATTGGTTTCATAGTTATTATCTCAATCACTACGATGATGATTACATCGATACCTGTAATTATTGAAATGCATAATATTGATGAATTTTCCAGCTTATCCAACGTGTTATCCATTTTACCTTCCCAAATCGGAAATTATATATTTTATACATTTATAATATCTTCTATTTTTACATTTGTGCTTACCTTATTTTTTGGATATGCTATTTTAAATAACTTAAATCAAAAGATACAATCAACACCTAATATTGATTTTAAAAAAATCATTAAAATGATACGGATCGGGGTTATTATTATGCTCCTTGGTATAATTCTACCTACCAAATATGGGAGTTTTATCACTATTTTTGGTATGACTGTAATTCTTAGACATTATATCTCCAACAGCATTCAATCTCTACAGAGTGGCAATATAAAGCGATTGATTATTATTGATACTTCTGGTATTCCTGTTTTTACATACCGATTTGATGAGAATGGTGACAATTCTTTAAAAAATTCTAAAATTATTGATGAGGAAATATTATTTTCAGGTGGATTTAGGGCCATATCACTATTACTATCCGAATTTTTTGGAAAAGAATTAGAGATTCATGAGATTAAACTTAATAGTGTAGACTTGTTAATTAATCCAATAGATAAGGAATTTTATGTAATTATGATAACTGGGAAATCTACCATCATTGCCAAAGAAATGCTAAAATTTTATTCAATTCAATTTCAAAATGAATTTATTAGTAAATCAAACTCCTCACAATATGAGATTCAAACTATTGGAATGAATCAATTAAACGCTGTATTCGGAAGCACATCTTAATTATTCCTAGATTACCAATTATCCGCAACTATCTGTCTAAATTCAGTTAAAATGATATTTAATCCTAATATTATTTGATGATATAGATGCAAATTCAAAATGGGAAACAATTCCCACTCTTCCCTCATCTGTTTGATTTTTTGTCTGGCACCATCAGATATTTCATAAATTGCAAAAGGTGAAAAACTTAAGAGCAATCCTGTTATTAATCCCTCTGTATAAGATGGATACAGGAAACCAGACCATTTTAATGTCATTAAAGAATTAATAAATTTAGTTTCAACTCTTTTTACTAGATTATTTCTTCCAATATCGCTCTCATTTGGAAAAACATTGACAAAGAAGGTATTCATGACATCTTTGGTCCATTGATATGAATCATAAAACCTAGAGACTTCTTTCATTTCAATTTCTCGTATTTTAGATCCATTTTCTCTTATTGCATTAACCAATTCATTGATAACATTATGCTGCTTTGCTATGGTGGAAAATTCTTCCATGATAAATAATTCATGAAATAAAACCACCCAAATTACACCCTCGCTTGATATTGTTGGCTTTCCGTGAGTGCTAAATTCATCCAATACAATAATTATAGTATCCTCTAAACTAATTGAATTGGAATTATTTCTTAATAACTGGTTATATATGGCCTCAGTTATTTCGGAATCACTCACTTGTTTATATAAGACACTTATTATATAATTCAATTGCGATTATATCTAGTTAAATAAAACAGGAATTAAAAAATTCTTGCATTAGATTTATGTGGAGTTAAATTATAGATTACTAATTTATTATTAACGATCAAATTATTAAATCTCAATTGGTTTTATGACAAATTATAAATCAAATTTAATTGTTAATTAATAAGAAATGGGATTATCTAGATGTAGAATAAAATAATTCATTCGGGTTGGTACTTCGAAATAAATATTTAATGAAATCGCACAATATTTGAAAGAAATATTTGTCAAATACCAACTAAGGACGATGAACTTATTTATTTTTAATACATATCTCTCACTATGGATGTACTTCATGTAGAAGGTAAGGAATTAAAGCGAATAAAGCCAAAATCTGGTAATACATATGAATTCTTAGATGGTGACGTCTATGTTGTTGATAACGGGATGGAAATATACATTTGGCGTGGAAAAGATTGTGGTGTCGATGAACAGGCAGTTGGTGCATGGGTAGCCAATAAATTAGATAACAGTGACAGAAGTGGAGAACCCACAGTTACTTCTATGTTACAAGGTGAAGAAACTCCCAAATTTAAGTCAATATTAAGTTATAATGTTGTAGATGGTGATACTCCTGGATTCTTAAAACATGCTGAGTTAGATCTTGTAGAATACAAATTATATCGTGTATATACGAAAAAAGAAACTCGAGGTTTTGATGAAGCTTTTGTTGAAGAAGTGAAAATTTCTAAAAAATCATTGAAAAGCGACGATGTCTACGTATTAGATGGAAATGAAAATATTTACATGTGGATTGGGACATCTGCTAATAGAGAAGAACAGTTTGAAGGATTTAAATTAATGAAGAAGATAGATGCTTCCCGACATTTTCTACCTCTAACCTATAATATCCACGAAGGGGAAGGTGGAAAAACAGAAAAAGCATTTTTTGATTTTCTAGAAGTTGCTGCAAAAACAAAAGGAAAGGTGGTATCTGTTGAGGATCAAAGAGAATTGTCATACAGGCCGGAAGGCGAAACTGGTAAAAATTCCAGTAGTAGAAAGAAGAAAGGCCTTTTTGCACGATTATTCAGTTGTTAGTGTCTGTATATTCAAATTATGAGTCAAAAATGAATTTGTTAATAGCAAAGTCCTGCAAATAAATAAAACTCAAATATATCAATCTTCAATTTAAATAAAAAGAAAAAGAAGACAAGCGATTTATATTGTATCTGTACTAGCTATAAATAAAAAAAAATTAATATATTACAATTTAGCTTACTTATCCAATTGATTGTTGAAATTCAATTATTTTACGATTTAATTCTTCTTTCTATAAATAAGTACTACTATAAATAATGAAAATGGAATTATTACTGGATTTAACGGAATAAAACTACCCGAAGCAGATGCTTGTACACCGATAGTTGGATCATGTTCAAAACCATTATTGAAATGTCCGTAGCTAATATATACTAGAGGACTGTTTCCATCATTTCCAGTGGATACACCAACGTCAATATCACCGTCTGCTGTGGCTGCAGTAGCTTCAACATCAATAAATCCACCTTCTCCCCATGTGACTTGATTTCCATCTTGCTCTTCATTATCTTGGTTTTCATCATCATCATTATCACCTCCTTGTGCGATCAACTTAAATCCAATTACAAACATCGCAGAATCATCTGTCCATGTATATCCATCCACAATTACATCAAACTTCAGTGAAGACGCATCATTACCTATATGATTTACAAATGTTATACTAAAATCTCCTCCAACACTGGAGATATTAAAATCTACACCATCATTTGTTTCAGATATTTCTGAAAAATCCCATGATAGTGATGATAAAGCAACATCGGAGTTTGAAACTTTTCTATCACCTTGGTGTGAGTATTTGCCATCATCATCATTATCATTAGCCTCAAAAACATGACTAAATTGGACGTGATATTTGCTATCATTATCATCATGATCCCAGAATGTGTATTTAGGTACATTACCTCCACCAGTCAATTGCATGGTGATTGAAGAATTCTCAATAGTTACTGTATTTCCACTCTTATTGGCATGATTGCCTGCTACAGCGGGATTTGTGGTATGTAAAAACATTAAAGCAATAAGCAGTAATGTTATTATTCTATATAGTCTCATATTTACTAATTATATTACTTGTTTTAAACAAATAAAAATCTTTGTTCGATCAACTAAATTGATGAGCATTATAATTTCAATATGTGTGTATGTATGTTAATGTGTTATATTGTGTATTTCACTGATATCTCGCTTTGGAATCAACATTTTTAATTACAATAATAGTCAATAAATTTTCCAGGTAAACGAGTTATTTAATACATTACACAAGGAGAAGTATTGAACTAGCAAATAGATCTAACCACGTATCAATCAATACTTTGTTTGATTTCAATTAATTTAAAATCTGACAAAAAATCCGATATCACCACAAATAAGGTCATATTTAACCGAGATACTGCATAGGAAAAATACACAAAAATTTTGTTTCATTCAATTATGGATTTGAGATGTATCGATAAATTATTTAGTTATCAATAGGATCGAATGATTGGTAGAAATAATATTTATTTTTATCATCGCGTGAATGGTGTCAATGGCTAGCATATTGCCCTTCCATTCTGAAAATGCAATTTGTATGTTCGGAGTCGCAAGGCAGCGGTCCGGGTTCGAGTCCCGGTTCACGCATTATTTTTTCGATAG
>JAOUKW010000327.1 GCA_029882335.1 Candidatus Heimdallarchaeota archaeon
GTTTGAATTTCGCGAATAAACCAGTGAAATACCAATAAAAATTGCAGCAATCGGTCCCATTATTCCTAAGTTATACACGATTAAGCCAGATATAAATATACCAATAGTTTGAGCCAGATTATAGGGAATGGTATTGAATCCACTATACAATCCAGATTTGTTGATTTTCGTCTTACGTTCCTCATTGTCAATGATATCTGCGATAATAGCATAGCTTAACAAATAGACTGATGAAAATGAAAATCCTATCAATGCAGCAAAAATTAATCCCTGGTTATAATTACTGATGAAATCAATCTTTCCAAGTAGTATTGTTGTTGGTAAAGAAAATATATTACAAATAAGTCCGGCTTTTAAAGTGAGATTTTTTCCTTTTTTATTTGATATTGCAGACCAGAAAAAGTAACCGAATATACCTGATCCGGTAAGTATCAATGTAAAAACAGCTAAATCCTCAATTGAATCAAAACCTAAAAAATCAGTTGTAAAATCAATAATCAAATTTAATGATACTCCAGCTAAAATAAATAATGCAATTCCTTAAATAATAAACACCATTTTTCTTCCAGATATCAAGTAAGTAGATAAAAATCCCCCTAATACTGCAAATAATATACTTAAAGTACTATCAATCACCATCATAATTCCTGTAAACCCGACATACATCTCATATTCAAGATCTTCATCAGCAATTAAATGTTTATAATTATTATCAAACCAACTATTAAGAGTACCTGATTCTTGTGACCTTGTTATTCCCTCAATAACAAACAAAATCAAAAAATCATTAAAATCATCTGCTAATGGAAATAAAATAAAAACTAAACCGTAAAGTGACATCGCGACAAAATATATCACACGAGTACTAAATTTATTCTGTAAGTTACTGGTTGGATAATCAATTAAAGATTGAACCGCATAAGATATTGCAAATAAAATTGCAATACTAGCCATACTAGTTTTATCAATTACATATAAAACATAAAAAGTTCTAGAGAATAATAAAATGGTTGAAGTTGATGATACCAATATCAAATAACGTAGAAATAAAGATTTCGCCTGTTTAGAAGCAATTTCTATTTGTAAGAAGGAATATAATTTTCTCAAGTTATCAGATAAATATTCAAATAATTATCAATGAATACTCATTGAATTTATTTAAAAGGAATTAGGATTATGTATATATAAAATTCCTTATTTTAATTGAAAAATTAATTAATTACTAAAATTCGATAATATTAATATTAGAATAATCTCATATCTCGATTAAATAGCATATTAAGTGTGATACATCAAATGATATCTGTTGATTGATAATACACTAAAGTTATTAAATCATTGTTAAATAGGTCTAATAAATGGAAGATGAAATAAAATCAACAATCGATGAAGATATTCATTTAGTCGAACACTACAGGTGGTTGATTGACGACAAGCTCTCTTATTTGCAATCATTCAGAAATAGATCTCTTGAAATTATAGGATTCAACGCTGCATTAATCACCTTCATCTGGAGTCAACTCACAATTTCTTCTGCTGCTATGGAAACAAATAATAAAATGTGGTTATTCATATTTATCTCCAGTTATATACTTTTATTTGTTATTCAGATACTGTTTTTCATAAATATTGCCTTTCCTAAAAAGAATAATTCTGCTCTTTTACTCGAATCATCCATTTCAAAGACTAAACAAAATCTCGAGGATTATTACCAACCACTAATAAAAAATGTAGCTGATAGGGCAAAATTAACTAGAAAAATATATGGGATATTCATAGTTCAAATTATACTAATAATTCTAATGGTTCCTCTAACTCTTTTGAATTTTAACTAACAGAAATAGGACTAATCTAATAAATTAGAAATATCAAAACCTGCGAATACAATAGAATGATAAACTAAGGAATGTATATTTGATAAAAGAGTTACAGTAACATGATAATTTCAAAATTATTATACATCAAATTTTTATCCAAACAGCGTGTGACTCAATCATTTCAATAAGAATGATTGTCAAAACAAATAACTTAAATTTACAAGATTTAATTTTTAATATTTTATTAGAAGTAATCTTCAAGTCAAAGTCTTTTATATTATTCAAATATATTCCAGCTATAATGAATAATAAAGGATATAATACAGAAAGAATACGAGAATAACCGTCAAAACTGAAGGCATAAGCATTAAAACTGTGAAAGACTATGGTGACTACAAACCATAAGGTAATTGTCATATTTGATTGTTTCAATTGATTTAATGAACCAAAAAGTATTAAGATATAAACATCATCTAATGAAAATTATGGTGATTTATATGAATTCGAATACAATGTCTTGTTTGAGACAAAATTCATAGCTTATTATTTGCAAACAATTCAGGTGATATTTGTTTGAATGAATGAGAATTGATATTATTAGGTGAAAATAAAAAATTTCGCAAAATTCGAAGAGAATACATTCATTACTTCAAAAAGAAATATACCAAATTAAACATTATCAGTACTTTGGTCTAAATGATGGCAATTGTGGTTCATAAGCTTTCAATAGAAATTAGTGATTATCATTGAGAATATTCCAATTAACAACCTTAGTAGCCGATCTGTTCAAATATATCATTTAATCAGAATATTTTGTGAAAGCAATAGTATTGAATAAAACAGGAGGACTAGATGTTCTTAAAATATCAGAAATACCTGTACCGGAACCTGAAAAAGATGAAGCACTTATTAAAATGAAATATGCTGCAGTGAATTATGCAGATCTATTATGTAGACAGGGACTGTACTCTTGGGCCGAAAAGAGACCATATATATTGGGTTTAGAGGGACTAGGTTATATTGAGCGATTGGGAACAGATGTAACCGGATTTAACGTGGGAGATCGAGTAATAGTTGGTAAAAACCACGGATGCGATGCAGAATTCACGACTATAAAGGCAAAACACTTAGCTCTTGCACCTGACTACCTGAATGATGAAGAGTCAGCATCATTTTTGGGTAGTTTTTTAACAGCATGGGTTGCTATGCATGAGATGGCCAGGGTGAGAAGAGGAGAGATTATGTTAGTTCATGCCGGAGCAGGAGCACTGGGGACTGCAGCGATACAACTGGGTAGAGCACATGATATGAAGGTATATGGAACCGCGAGTAATCCGTCCAAATTCAAAATAATTGAGGATTTGGGAGGTACTCCTTTATCATATGATAATTTTGATACAATGCTAATGGAAAATGATAGACCTCATTTTGTATTAGAAGCAATTGGAGGAGCTGTGTTTAAACGGAGTTTTGAAGTTATGGCACCAATGGGAAGAATGGTTTGTGTTGGAGGAACTGGAATCCAAGTAAATAAGAAAAATCCTTTATCTATAATAAGAGCTTTGAGATCAATTCCAAAGAGAAAGTTAAGTGAAGTATTACGTCCATCCAAGGGATTTATGGGTGTGCATTTGGGATATATCAGAGATCATCCTGAGATGTTTACCCGGATCTGGCCGGATTTATTACGTGTTTGCACTGAAAATGAATTGAGACCGATTATTCATAATAGTCAGATCTTTCCCATGTCAAATGTTGCAGCTGCTCATCAACTAATACATGATAGAAAAAATGTTGGAAAAGTGTTGTTGGATGTCAGTAGATAGATAATTTGGATGGATAGTAATTTTATGAACTGGTTATGTTTAGTACAATACATGGATAATTACATTCGATCAAAGATATCAGATTATCATCATAAGGAAGCATTAGATTAATCCAAAACAAGGATTGAATTTCAACGTAAATTGTATTCGGATTGTATTTATATTTGTGAAATTGAAAAAGTTAATTGATATTCTAAAATACCATGCAATTAATCAATCCAAGTTATCTCAAAAATATTTCAATAAATTTTAAATAATAACTGTATTTTTATAAATTACATAGAATAATGAAAATTGAATTAAGATGGAGAAGGTTGTGATCATTTTTCATAAATTTCAATTCAATGCACAGCATTTATTAGATCTTCCATATGAATCTAACGCAAAATTACCTCACTATCATGATTATCAATTGGAATTAACAATCAAGGGAAATTTAGATAATTCAGGTATGGTGATTGAATTTGATAGACTATCTGATTTGATTTCACAATTAGAAAATTCAAATTTAAATACGATTTTTCAATCAACTACTATTGAGAATCTAGCAATTTCGATAACAGAAAAGGTATTAGAAATAAATCCCAAAACTGTTATTTCAATTACTACGAGATTATGGGAAACAGAGAGTAGATTTGCTGAGTATACTCTGTTAAATTAATTATCTTTTATGTATTTTTCATATAGTAAAATCCAAGTTTGTGACTTAGGTTCTCCATCAACTGGAGTTCTATCATAAATTGGAGTATATTTTCTGAAATTAAAATGACCACATAATTTACATAAATTATTTGCTTGATTGTAGAACTCACTGACTTTGCTTGGAATAGTTTCAAGAGCTAGATTAAATTTAACAACTCTATCAATTCCACCTCCAACACCACAAAGGTAATATCCATTTTTATTAAGTCCTATTCCACAATATGAAGTAATCCAACATGCATTTTTAAAATCTGTAATTTTGTGTTTTTTATTATCAATTGGGGCTAAATTAAATGGTTCAAATTTTGCTTGAAATTTTCCAGTCTTGCGTGTATTATTAACAACAACTTCTTTAGGCAATGCATTTAACTTATCAATAACTTTAGTTCCATATCCATTAC
>JAOUKW010000328.1 GCA_029882335.1 Candidatus Heimdallarchaeota archaeon
ATCTAATAGAGATGATTGATGTTATACAAAATTTAATAGAAAATGAACATGCTTATGAGATTGACGGCTCTGTATATTTTGATGTGAGTACATTCCCCAGTTATGGAGATTTAGCAAAATTGGATCTTGATAACCTATTAGTTGGTGTAAGAGAAGATGTTAAAATTATTTCAGAGAAACGTAATCCAGCTGATTTTGCACTATGGATAAAAGCACCTCCAGAGCATATAATGAAATATACCAGTCCATGGGGTATAGGTTATCCTGGATGGCATATTGAATGTAGTGCCATGGCGATGAAATATTTGGGAGAAACGATAGACATCCATGGTGGAGGAATAGATCACATACCAGTTCATCATACAAATGAAATTGCACAAAGTGAAGGGGCAACTAAGAAGAAATTTGTTAATTATTGGTTACATAGTGAATTCATCACAATTAATGGAGACAAAATGAGTAAATCAAAAGGAAATTTTGTTACATTAAGACAACTAATAGATGAAATTGGAGCAGGTTCTACGAAATATTCACTAATTTCAAACCATTATCGAACTCAAGCAGATTTTTCTATGAAACAGGCAAAATCAAATAAAAAACGATACAATAAAATTTTGAGGGTGTACCACTTATCCCAACAATTACTCCATTATAACACGGATTATGCCAATGTATCGGATGAATCGACTGAATTCTTAACCAAATTTAACGAGGCATTAGCTGATGATCTGAATACACCCAAAGCATTTGCACAACTAAATGCTCTTGTAAGTAAAATGGATATCTTAAGAAAAGAGCAAAATACTGCACAATTATCGAACTTTATGAATACACTTGATATCATGATTAATGTTTTTGGCTTGCCTTTCTATAAATTATCTCACGATGAAATAGAAGAGACTCAATCAATTGTTAACTTTAGACTTTCACTTAGAGAAAAAGGTGATTTTGAAGGATCAGACCTTATCAGGAAGCATTTAAATTTCAACGGTTATACTTTAGAAGACCAAAGTGAAACAGAAACATTATGGTATAAACCTAATTTTAAGAATTAGATAAAAACTGTAAATCCATCATTTAACTAGTTTCATATTAGTAGATATATTTCTTTTTTTCAACAATTTTATACTTTTGGTGATTTTTAATGAAAAATTAGAGTGTATCTATTTTATCTATAGAATTAGGGCTAATAATTGTAAATTTATTAAGGAAACTTCTTTAATAAATTGTTATCTTTATCATATAGTTTGTAAAAGACCCATTTTGAATATATTATAGTTAAGATGACTAAATAGTGAATAATTTTAACTTAAAATTTAATTTATGAAACTTAATATAATTTTAGCAATTTCATCATTACATACAGCCATAGGTTTGTTTAATTTGCTTGATAATTGAATTGTTTGTTCAACCATTTCCTCCGCTTGTATAGAATTTATTAATTCACCACGATTGTCTAAAGAAAGCTGTTTTTTTATTGTAATGTCTTCAATGTTATTTGTCCTATAAAAATAAAGAAAAGGGACTCCGCTTTGATAAATCTCAGACACTGTACTATAACCAGTTTTACCAAGTACAACACTGCTTGCAGCCAAGTAATCTTGAGTATTTGTTATTTTATCGGTTAATTCAACAAATTCCAAACCTTGCAGTTCATGGGTAAAACGAGAGAAAATTATAGGTGTAAAACCTTTAGAATTTAATCCACTGATGTATGAGGATAAATTGAATAAATCATCACCAGAATATGCGATATAAACCAAATTATCACCGTGTTTTTCTTTTATCATTTCAACATTGTATTCATTTATCTTTCTAGATAACAATCCCATTGGTTTTATTTGAGCATTAAATCCAATGCAAGATGTTGTAAATGGTAATTGAATATTAAAATCTGCTAATAATTCCAAATTTTTGTAATAATCAGATAGATCATCTAAATTTAGATATTTCAATATATCAGACCATGTAAAATTTGAGACATTGATTAGGGGAATATCTAACTTTTTAATTATGGGATTTTGAAATGACTCAAGATCAGAAATAATTAAAGATGATTCATGTAAAATTCTTCCCCAATATGTATCATCCCTAATTTGTGTTTCAAATTCCATGCACCGTTGAAATGAAAATTTTGTTGCCTCGACATCGATCTCATTCCATTTAAACATCATTACTGGTGACTCGGGTATTTGAAAAAATGAAATCCGTGGAAACATCATAAATGATGGTTCAAAAGTCTTGTATTGTCTTTCATCGCAAATAAAATTAATGGAGAGGGTAGGATCAAGATTCAAAATACTTTCTGCCAAAGCTAATTGTCGAGAAACGTGACCTAGACCAGATCGCGATGCGATTATTGAAATTATTCGATCCATCTATTAATGGGTTAAGTTTTCATTTATTAAATCTCTAATAATAACATTCACTAAATGCCTTTAATTTTCTTTAAATTTTAGTTTTGTAATTGATCTAAGTATGCTTTTACAGATAAATTATCAGTTAAAGGTAAGGAACACACATTTCCAGTACAGATATAACAAGTGGGTTCTGATACATTTGTTCGATTCTCAAGAATTTCCCACTTTGGACGATTTTCATCGTCTTGTGACCAATTATATAACAATCGTCGAGGTAAATAAAATTTTAAATGTGAGGTTTTTAAAATTGAATCAGAATTTACATAAACAAACTCAATAACTGGTCTAAGATAATAACTCGCAGAAATTAATAACTCATTAAATGCACCATCAAATTTCTCAACATTTGAAATTAATTTTTCAGCTATTTTCATCCCTCTATCAATTAATTTGGATTTACTGAGGTAATGACCTAATTTAAATAAATTTTCAATCATAATGGATAAAGAGGAAGAAAAACTATCGTCAAATGGTTGTATCAATCGAATTTCTTCACCATTACCTTCATTGAAATAATACATTTCATCTATCTTGTTAAATAAATTATCATCTAGATTATTTAATATATCACCTGCAATTTTAACATACTGAAAATCGCTTGTAAACTCAAAAGCATGTATTAACGATTGTATGAGATAACCATAATCATCTAGAGTACCAGGAATTTTAGATTCATAAACGCGATAAACACCTTTTTCATGAATAACATGTTTTATTAGTGAATTTAATGAATTAATAGCAGTCTGTGATGCTAATTCATAATCAATCTTTTCCCCAACTTTGATTAATGCTGTAATTAACATGGCATTCCATGAGGTTATAATTTTTGAATCAATTTTTGGTTTTTCTCTTTGAAGTCTGTATCTAAATAATTTTCCACGTATATCATTTAAATTACCAACTATTTCTTGTTCGGTTTTATGAAATTGCTTGGACAATTGAGATACTGATGATTTTATTTTTAACACATTAACCCCATTAAACAAAAATTTAGAATTAAAGTTATTTAATTTATCAATCCCATACCTATTCTTTGCAACTGGATAATCAATCCCCAATACTTGCTTTAGTTCCTTTTTTGACCAAGTATAATATAAACCTTCAATTCCATTGCTTTCTGCATCTATTGAACTGAAGAACAAGTTGTTTGCACCATGCATTTCTCTCATTAGAAATGAAATGGTATCTTTGATAATGAATTCTACATAATTATCATTGGTTAGACTATATAGATCAGCAGCAGTAGATAGCAGTCCTGCGTTATCATATAACATTTTTTCAAAATGAGGGATACGCCATTTTTGATCTACACTGTATCTAAATAAACCTCCACCAATTTGATCATAAATACCACCTCTGGTCATCCTATAAAATGTCATTGTCACAAATTCAATTAAGGTTGATAGTTTTCTATCATAACCTTCCATGAGTAAATATCGAAGTATATTAAATCTTGGAAATTTTGGATGGAAATCGAAACCACCATACTTCAAATCATAACGTTTTTCCAAATTATTCAACTCAAGATCATATACACCTTCAATTATTTTTTTTATTTCAGACGCAACTATTTGATTGAAAGCGTCAACATTTCTTGATAAACCTAAACCAACTTCAATTAAATCGTTTTTATCCACACTCCAAGAATTCACAATTTCTTTGTTTATTGAAATAAATGTTTTAGTATGCCAAGTAAATTTTTTTGGATAATATGTACCAATATGAATTGGAAGACTATCAGGAGTTAACCAGATCGATAGAGGATGACCACCTGCTTGTCCTGTTAAATCTAAATACATCTTTTGATATATTCTATCAATATCAGGTCTTTCATCTCGATCAACTTTAATTGAAATAAAATGATCATTCATGAAATTTGAGGTTTTTACATCAGAAAATGATTCTCTCTCCATTACATGACACCAATGACAGGAAGAATAACCGATGGATATAAAAATTAATTTATTTTTTGTTTTCGCTTCATTTAAGGCTTCTGAACCATATGGCCACCAATCGATGGGATTATCTTTATGTGCTTGTAAATATAAAGACTTTTCATGAGACAGCCTATTACTCATATTTATTGATTATTGTGAATTCTATTAAATATTTTTATAATTTAAACCTACTAAAACTAATGAAAAAATAAGTTTAAAATGAAAATTCATGTAAACGGATGAATAAATGTAATTCCAATTCAATTTTATGGGTTGTTTATTTATATAAAATGAAAATGCAATATGATCAAAAAAAAATTGATCAAATAAAAAACACAAATATGAAAGAATAATAATTATAACGTCATAAATATGCCTG
>JAOUKW010000329.1 GCA_029882335.1 Candidatus Heimdallarchaeota archaeon
TTTCTTTCCTTGACCTGAATTTTTGTTCATAATCACTGCATCATTGAATATCATAGCATTTTCTGTATTTACTGCACTATCATTGATATTAATCAGTGTAATAAAACCATTTAATATTAATTTATCCTCTGTATTTGCATTTTCTACTAACTTGGAAAAAATTGAGTATGACTTGGCAAAATATTCATGGATTTCCAAAAAATTATAACTCTTTTCCCATTCATCATTTCCCTTGGCATAGTAGTATAATGCTTTGTATAATTCTCCATTCACTGGATCTTCTACTCTATCTTCGCAGGCTAGTGTGAGCTTGGTATATTCCTCATCAAAAAAATATTGATGTACTAATTCATCTAGTTGTATCAAGGTAAATACTATGATGTTAAAATCTATTTGAATATGCTGTGAGAATAATATTTATTCGTTAAAATATAAGTTGTATATTATCGAGAGTATGAAACGATGTAATTCTATCAAGATATTATTAATTGCTCTACTAAATCTGCATTACTCATTGATCTTAATATTCCGTATCATTGTATCATATCGTTTGATAACTAGTTAACTCTATGATTTTGTAAATGTCTGAATTAAAAAAATGTTTTAAAATAAGGTCTAGGCTTAATATATTGCATTTGTACGTGATGTTTACTATTTTATTTTTGAAATGAATAATCAATATCCATTTGATAGATACATTTAAGTTATATCTTTAGATATAATGTATATATGATAGAAAACGAACTCATAATAAACAATCCTCAGAAAAAAGAAGAGATGATTTCATTTTATGAACGAATTCGTCGTAAATCAGAAGATCTAGCTTCACCATTAGAAATTGAAGACTACATGCTTCAAGCATTCACTGATGCTTCACCAACAAAATGGCACATCGGACATACTTCTTGGTTCTTTGAAACATTCATTCTTAAGAAATATGATTCTACGTATAAAATATTAGATCCATTGTATAATTTCCTCTACAATTCATATTATGAGGATGTGGGGATACCATTTCCTAGACCGAGTAGAAGTGCAATTTCAAGACCTACCGTCGAGAAAACCTATGAATTTCGTTCTTATATCGATGAATATATGGTACGATTAATTGATACAACTAATACAAATACCTATAATAGCATAAAGGATCTTATTTTATTAGGTGGAAATCATGAACAACAACATCAAGAATTATTTTTAACTGATATTAAATATAATTTAAGTGTTAATCCAGCATTCCCTGTATATCGTAAAGGAGATAGACCACCAACAAATAAAGTTGATGAAGTTAAATCACTTGAATTTGTAAAATTTGATGGTGGTGTTATAGAAATTGGTCATAACAAAGATGAATTTGCCTTTGATAATGAAATGCCATTACATAAGGAATATCTCAATCCCTTTAAATTAGCAAATAGATTAGTTACAAATGGTGAATATTTGGAATTTATGAAATCTGGTTGTTATGAAAATCATAGATATTGGTTATCCGATGGTTGGAGGCGAGTTCAAGAAGAATCATGGAATTCTCCGTTATATTGGCATAAAATTGAAGATCAGTGGTATACCTTTACCTTGGATGGTTTAGTTGAATTGGATTTAAATGCCCCAGTAACACATGTTTCATTCTTTGAAGCAGAAGCATTCGCTAAGTGGCGAGGTAAAAGATTGCCTACAGAGGTAGAATGGGAACATGCTGTTAATACACTTAATATATCACCGATAAAAGGTAACTTTATGGATAGTGGTTATTATCATCCTCAAAGTGTAAGTGACGAAAATAATGAATCTATAGCTCAGTTATTTGGAGATGTTTGGGAATGGACTGCATCCTCCTATCTCCCCTATCCTGGTTTTTCGGTGTTAGCTGAAGGAATCAGCGAATACAATGGTAAATTCATGTCTTCTCAAATGGTGTTAAAGGGTGGTTCTTGTGCCACTCCAATGGATCACATTCGAGCGAGTTATAGAAATTTCTTCCAACCTGAAAAGCGGTGGCAATTTTCTGGAATTAGACTGGCTGAGTAGGAGATCTACTGATTCAAATGAGTTATAAAATATTACATGTCAAATCAACCAAAGATGAAATTGATGAGTTTGCTAAAGATGTTGATATGGGATTATCTGCTAATCCTAAATATCTGAAGAGTAAATATTTCTACGATGCAAAAGGTGTCAAGATTTATGAAAATATCATGAATATGCCAGAATACTATCTTATAGCATCAGAATATCAGGCAAATGGAAGATTAAGTGCGGGTATAACTGATTTTATTTCTGGATCTAGGATAAACATTGCAGAGTTTGGACCTGGAAATGGAGAGAAAACATTATTATTTATGCAAAATTGCATTCAACATAATTTAACGATCAAATATATTCCAATTGATATATCCAAAGAGTCTATTACATATATAACAGACGTATTTACTAAAAAATTACCCCAGATTTCAATTAAAGGAATTGTTGGTGATTATACCCATGGTATTGATGAATTGACTAATTTAGAACCAGATAATCCTAAAATTATTCTCTTTAT
Organism: Candidatus Heimdallarchaeota archaeon; assembly: GCA_029882335.1. Taxonomy (GTDB): domain Archaea; phylum Asgardarchaeota; class Heimdallarchaeia; order Heimdallarchaeales; family Kariarchaeaceae; genus JAOUKW01. Next base: position 2,540 of record JAOUKW010000329.1, read on the forward strand.
GGGTTCTAACATTGGTAATTTTTCTAATGAAGAGGAAATTGAATTTATTTCCAATATTGCTGAAAAAATGAATGAACATGATTCTCTTATTATTTCTTTTGATTTGGTCAAAGACATAGATACCATGTTTAACGCGTATAATGACCCTTATGGACATACATCTCGATTTAACCTCAATCTATTAGATAGAATAAATACAACATTAGGGGGAGATATTAACTTGTCTAATTTTCATCATGAGGAACCATTTAATCAAGAGACAAGTTGTATGGAAAGTTATCTGGTCAGTAATGTAGATCAAACCATACACTTGAATTCACTTGACAAAGAATTTCATATCAGTTCTGGCGAAAAAATTTCAACAGAAATTTCACGTAAATACACACTTGATTACATTGATAATTTAGCAGTAGAAGCTAAAATAAAGGTAGTCAAACAGTATTTTGATGATTCTGAAGGTTATGCTATTTGTGTATTTAAAATTAATTAAGAATGATGTAGGTTCATTGATTTAATTCTGTAGTGGGAATTAAGTACATTTTAAACAAGAAAGACAAATAATGAAACTCCATAGTTAATCACCTATATCAATTAATTTTCACTAAATTAATAATTTTGAATTATATAAAATGCCTTTTATTCGATAAAATCAATTGAAGTATTAGTCGATGAAGAAAGCAATTTTATTTTTATTAGATGATGAAAATTCACTCTTAAATTCGTTAGAGCGAGATTTAAGACCAAAATATGGAAAAAAATATCGTATACTGAAGGTATTGTCATCCTCCGACCCAATTCAACAGGCTAGTAATCTAAAATCAAGAAATGAAGAGGTAGCCATGTTTATCGTGGATCAAAGAATGCCTGAACTTACAGGTGTCGAATTTCTAAATAAAGTAAGGAAAATCTATCCATCAGCCAAAAAAATATTACTTACTGCATATGCTGATACAGAAGTAGCAATAGAGAGTATTAATCAAATCGGATTGGATTATTATTTAACTAAACCATGGGAACCACCAGAAGATAAATTATATCCCGTCTTAGATGATATTCTAGGTGATTGGGAAGCAAATTTTGTAATGCAATTTACAGGTATTAGAGTAGTAGGGACTGAATTTTCCAGACATTCACATTTAGTTAAGGATTTTCTAGCCAGAAACGGGATACCATATCAATGGAAGGATATTGATGAAGAAAGCGATATGATGGAATATCTAAAAAGTCTAGATCTAGATGATCCTGATAAATTACCAGTGGTATTCCTTGAAAACGGAGAAAAACTAATTCAACCTGATAATAATCTACTCGCAGAAAAGATAACTGGAATTCAAACCCATGCTGAACAGCCATTTTACGATTTAATTGTAATAGGAGGAGGTCCTGCGGGATTAGGTGCAGGAGTATATGCAGGTTCAGAAGGATTAAGAACCGTTATTTTGGAAAAAATAGCCACTGGTGGACAGGCAGGAACCAGCTCTAGAATAGAAAATTATCTCGGTTTTCCCAATGGTATTAGTGGAGGTGATTTGGCTAGAAGAGCGACAAGTCAAGCCAAGAGATTTGGTACTGAAATATTAATCGCGAATGAAGTAGAGAAAGTTGAGGTGGATTATCCCTATAAAATTATACATCTATCAAACGGAGAGACTCTCAAATCATACGCAGTAATCGTTGCCACTGGTGTAGAAGTAAATACATTAAACGTTGAAGGCATTGATAAATTATATGGATTAGGAATATTTTATGGTGCAGCAATGAGTGAAGCAGCAACTTATAGAGATAAGGAAATATTCATAATTGGTGGTGGTAATTCTGCCGGTCAAGGTGCTATATTCTTTGCAAAATATGCAAGTAAAGTAAATATTATGATACGTCGAAAAGATCTTTCAGAGACAATGTCTCAATACCTCATAGATTATATTAATGAAACTGATAATATCGAACTTATTCCCTATTCAGAACTAGTGGAAGTCAAAGGAGAAGAAAAATTAGAAGAAATCGTGGTTAAAAACAATCAAACCAATGAGATCAAATCTATAAAAACTACTGGATTATTTATTTTTATAGGTGCTAAACCTAGAACTGAATTATTAGGTGAATTATTAGATCGTGACCCTGCAGGTTATATAAAAACCGGACAGGATTTATACAAAGGACGAAAAAGACCTAAGAACTGGCCATTAGATA
>JAOUKW010000330.1 GCA_029882335.1 Candidatus Heimdallarchaeota archaeon
CTTCAAAAAAGACTACTGGATCTACCCATTTACCACCTAGATTTTTAAATTCGGATTTTGTGTATTTTTTCTGATATAATCTGTCATAATAACCAAATTCACCGATATCATGATTTATGGTATCACGAAGCATCTTTTTATATGCTTGTGCAGATAAATAAGCATAATACTCACCATCATGAACAAATTGTTTGACTTTTGTAATATCACCTTGACTTAATTTAATGCTTCCCATACCATTTAAGAAGCCACCATTGACATTAATTAAAACTGTGGAGGAAATTGAATTGATTTTCATGAGGGACACCATAAATTATTTGAATTACAATCTTAAACAAATAATACTTCTTAATAAATATTCTTCTTAAATTACTAATAAATCAAATTCTCAAATAAATTAACATACAGACATATTTAACGATGTATACATTTTGATTAATTATCTTTCTAAACAAATATTTTCAGATTTCATATGAAAGTGTAAAAAAATTTCAATTCTCACTATGAAAATTAAAAAAAATTGTTTAGATAAAACATTAAGCAAAATAAATTTCGATTAGATTCATTAAAGAATAAATATTTAATCGATTTTAAAGAATTATTAATTAATAGGTATATTTATAGCTGATTTTAATTTACGTTTTCTTAGGTAATTCAATACTGAATTGCTATCTATCAAACATGAAGGAATTTATTGTATGGAGTATATTCGAATCTTTACATGGGTTACTTGTCCCAAATTTGATTTTGATGCATATAGAAGTAAATATGGATTTGAAGTTGATGATTATAATAATTATTCTGAAATTAATAATTTACAAAATGATTTTAACCTTAAATATAATATTCCTTATAAAGGGATTACTCCTGTTGTAACAAATCGAATTAGACTAAATAAGACTGATATGAATGTTATCAAATCAGCAGAAATATCAAAAATAACCAATCAATACTTTTATTTTGACTATGGAGTATTATTTTGGGTAGTAACCTCTATTTTTAAAACCAACATTAATTCCAAGGATAATGCTAACAAATCACAAATTTCCATTGATGGATATTCATTACTAAATAATGCAAAACATAAAAGATCAAGCCATTGTAAGGAATACACTGGAAAAACACATTCATTATGTAATTCATGTTCCACAAATAAAGTCTATGAACTTCCAGGAATTTGGATACATGATGATATGGATACATTTGAAAAGCATAGAGAAAGTGTATTATTGGATAGAGATGAGCAATTAAGGAAATATTATTTCTATCTTAATAATTCTTTATGGGAAATTAAAGAAAAACAGCATTATCTTTATTTTCCAAATACAACAAAAAAACAAAAGAAACCAATCATTTATGCAGTAATTTTGGCGATTATGTTAGTTGAAAATGTAAAATCTCACATAGTAACTATTCTTAGTGAGAAATCTAATCAATTAAAATTTAATTTCAATAGAAAATATCAAATAAAGTATGATCTGCACGATCTTGCTAAGTTAGAACAGATAAATAAGGTTAAATCAATTAATCAAATTAAGAATACATTGAAAATCAATTTGGGTAATGAACAAAGAATAAAGGAATTACGTAAATTGAATAAAGGGATTTTAGAGTCTGAACTCGCCCAGTTGAATAAAAAAATAGATTCATTAGAAAAAACAATTCCTAAATTATTCTTTCAGAAATATTTCTGGCTAAATACTAATTTTATTACCATTAAACAAGGAATCAGACTCGGTATACGAACTTTGGAATTAAACTCCATATCTAATTATTATAATAAAATTTTACATGGGAAGTATTGGGAAATAAGCGCGGATATAATGAATATCATAAAAAGTTGGACTATGTCGCTGCATTTTCAAATCCTAAAAACGATGAAGATTTTACCGAATAATACCATGTTTCCTTGGTTAAAAGTAATTAATCCACTCTCAGCCGAATCTGAGGATTATGCTACTAAGTACTTAAATCTAAAAGAAGATGAGACACATATTATAGACATATTTTGTGAAGAATATATTAAGTTTAGATATGATAATATGATCTTTCATGTTGATGCACTGAATAGATTTGCACGACTTTCAGCATCTAAGGTTACTAGATTAAAAAGAAGATACCGTGGAATGAGACAAGAAAAGGTTGAGATATTATTAAACTCATTGGTGAGAAAGGGATTTCTAGTCAAACAAGAACAATCACAAAATAATAATGATGAGGGAATAAATAGAAATAAATCAAATTTAGTAGAGGGAGGATTAAGTATTCCTAAATCAAATGTTAAAGCATATTATCACTTAAATCCAGCCTTACCAATTGTACAATATTATGAGAATATACATAACCTATTTGATGAATAAAACCGATGGGAACAATACAGAATTCATTTTTACTTTTAATTACATAATTTCAAGAGAAGAGTATATAGACTGGGAGTAATTACATCTAAGTTTTGTTCCCACAGTTATTATTTTGCCAATGAGCATACTAAGAATTCTATTAAGAATGGCCTTAACCGGCATAGCTACTATAATACTCTTCGGAGACGATGATGTACCTGCCTTTCCAGATATACCTGGACCCTTGTCAGATCCAATCAGTTTATTAGCATCGTTGTTCTAAAGAGCTTAGGAGGTCACGAAGTTAACTGTATTACTTCGCAACAGTTGTTTTAATGACCTCCAATTTTTTTTAACTAATAAAATACTAATTTTCACATTTAAAATATTAATTTTCTAAATTACAAAATTTCAACTTTTAATCAACTTTAATTCAACTTTTTTCTCAATATTATTATGTACTGCTTTTAACTTTTTAATTACATAGAACCTAATTCCTGTATTCAATAATGTAAATTAATCAGTGCTCAAAATACGTAAAAATCCTTTTACATCGAACAACCATTGGTTATCAATATATTCCGATTCAGGAATTGTAACCACAGATCCGGGTGATATTTTCATAACTCCTAGAAATTTACTGTATTCATTATAACCTGAAATATTCAAGAGGTCCTGAATAATCCCATGTATCCGTAGAATTACGACTTTGGAAACACTAATTGTTTTATTTTTTCTAAATTCGAAAGCATATTCAATAGAAAGTGATGGCCACGAATATTCACGAATATCAGTAAAAAATTCCATGCCTGTTGGGTGATCCTTCAAAACTGAATCCAAATAATTGAGCAGTGAAAAGGTATTTTCCTGAGTAAATAGTTGATTGGGAATATCACGTATTTCTACACTCTCTGATATTTGTATGGTTAATGTTGCAGAAAGTAGTTGTCTTGGTATTCTCCAAAGAACTCTTTCTTTATACAATTCAATTTCCTTAAATCGCGATATCATTCTTCTAGCTTCAAGTTTTGAAGTATCGTATTTTAAAGATGATAAATTATCTGTTTTGGATAAAATTATCTCTTTTAACAATTTAATTTCATCTATGTTCAACTCATACTCATTAATATTACTGTCATTAATGTAAATATTCCTCTCCTCCTTAATTGAGATTATTTCATGATTTATAGTTGTTACTGACTTCCAACTTGTAGTTTCCAAATCATACATCTCTGGAGCATACCTCAATTCCCATTGGTCAGGTATATTTAGATAGAAATAGATAGAATTATTTGAAGGGTAGTAATCTTTCATTATTTTGGGAATGGCAATTATTGGTATCTGCATCTTAACAAACAAGTTTTGAGTATGATTATATGATTCAAAGTTTTCATAATATTTGGAAAATTTTAACTGATCATGAATTTTATCAGTGCAATTTAGGATGTAAGATGATGTTAATCCAAGAATTAATCGATTTGCTCCTAGATACTGCCCCAATGCATATCCTAGATTGGATTTTGATCGATAAATCTTAGAATCTGACAGATCAAATAACTCATTCATCCTTTTATTATCCAATGTTTGGTACTTCAATGCCTTACTTAAAATATCTAAATCATTTTTGTTCTTAATTGTAGGAATATAAATAAATAAGAATCTATTGAATGCATCCATTAGTTGTTCTTCAGTATTTAATTCAATATGCTTACCAAAATTAAGGATTAACTCCTTATTAACAGAAAATGGATTAGTATCAAGTTGATAATAATACCTGGGAAAAACATATTTTTTATCCTGTATTTGTAGTGTCGAATTTGATTTTTTCCATGCTTTTAAAAATTTTGTCTGAATTGCCTTATTTAAATACGAAGTTGGTAATAACAATAATGCAAACAGAGTTGATAAATTCCACGCAGCATAGGAATCCACCATATCGTCATGAAATAAACAATGAATAATACCACGTAAATAATGAATTACCCACTCTCTATTTGTATGATCTAATTCTTTTAGTATAATTTCATTTTTTTTATAATTAATCAATACAAATTTCAAAGGATCTGTGGTCTTTACAGGAGATCCATCTTTCCAAGACAAATCAGGAAAACTATCTTTATCAAAATTAAATATAGATTCAAGTATACCAAAGAGATGCTCTTTTGTTTCCCCTATATCAAGCATAAGTTACATATATTCAATGGTTTATTCAATGTTTCGGGGATAATTCAATCTAAACATAAAATTAAGATTTGTTATTTCCAATATAACATGCCCAGATATGCCAAATTATTGGATTTGATGGAAATAATATGGTTACCAGTTTGATAAAAATTTCTGGAATTATATTAATATGTTATAATTACACCAAATGA
>JAOUKW010000331.1 GCA_029882335.1 Candidatus Heimdallarchaeota archaeon
ATCCGTGGACGTGATCCCAGATTATTCACTATGGTGACGAGGTTTTTGATACCAAGGTCAATAGAACCCACTCTATGAGTGGTGGATAGGAGAGTTGGTAGATTAATCTCGTAGAGTAGATCAAAACTCAAGAGAACATATTGGAGGAACTGTGACTGCATTTCCAGAGATCCAGGAAATTATCTGGCAGAATCCAGTAAAGGAAAGAGAGGATGATTTTTGTGAATGGCTTGCTGGAGATGAATTTATTCTTGAAGATCGTTATTTAGGTAGAAAATAGTTTCATAGAAATAATTCTTTGCATTTATTATTCAATTGACCAAGAAATGTAATCTGAAAATTTTTCATTCATAATATTTACAAAATATTCGAATGATTTATTTTTCTGTCTTGCAATACTAATTTCAAAATTATCGAGTATTTCCAATAAAAGTTCATTTTTTGTTAATCTATTTTTGTGTGCTACATCTGTAAGAAATTCTTTATCAACAGAGTTATTATCTAAATAATTGGAATTCTTAAAAATCTGCAATTTTTGGAGGAAAGACCTGCATAATACCAACTTTCTATTTCGATAATGACTACAATTATATCTGTTGGTTTTAATTTATATCTAGTAATCACCTCCTTTTTAACTTGTGTTATAGATCTAGGATTAGTATTGAAATCAGAATCTGTTATAAATAAAACCTCAGTATTCCCGTTTTCTTGCAGACTATATGATGATATTATTTGACCTATAACATTTGAATCTGTTTTTCTACTATAGGTAATAGGCCCAAATGTTACTTGATCATTAAATAAAGGTTTAATAATGCTATTCATAAATAATACATCATTCTGACCTTCGAGAAAAAATTATACTAACAACTATTAAATAACCCCCAAAAAGTTATCAATAAATAAGTCTTCTAATAGTAATTCATTTTTCATAAATTCTCTAACTTTACTATTAGATATTGGATAATTAAAATTAGAAATACCATTATTAGATCTAGATACAAATATGACATTATATTTTTAATATGCTTAAGAAGTTCACTGCTATGTGTAGTAATTATAATTTGCTTATATACTGATACATCGTCAATGGAATCAGCTATTTTTCTAACAATTTCTGGGTGGATATATTTCTCAGGTTCCTCTATAACTCCGATATTTAAATTTTCAAAGTATAAAGCCGTAATTATAGCTATAATTCCAATTGTTCCGTCACTAATCAAATCTGGAGGTGTAAATGTATCATTATATTTTTCATTTATGTATAAAGAGTAATAATCACCTTGCGTCATCTTAATATCTGCATCTTCTATAAATGGCAGAAATGCCTTATACATCCTCATAAATGATTTTTTCTTTTTATCATCAGATAGTATATGTTGTAATCTATTGACCAGATTTTCACCTGTTTCAATTAGAAATTTTTCGTTTGGTTTTGAACTTGGTTTTTTTAATGCTCTAGTATCAAAATCAAATGTACGAATTATCGAAATATTATCCAAAATACTTCTACTAAGATCGGTTATTATAAGATAATTTGGTTTGTACAGTTTTCCTTTAAATAACCCATTCATAAGTTGAATCATTTCTTTGACTTCTTTTCCCATCATACTTTCAATTTCAGGGCAATTGGATTTTATTTCTAATTTACTATTATTTCGATTAATTGTTATTTGAAATATTTCTAAAGACAATCCATCTTCTTTGAATTGTTGAAATTTATAATACATTGGACCTTTTAGAATCTCAATAATTTTTTCAGTGACAGATGATTTTTCATTATTATTATTTTCAAAATCACTATCAATAGAATTTGAATTTGTTGATACATATTCAATGGATATATTTTCAGTAATGTTAGAAGGTGTATATCCATTAAAGGCGAATTCAGCATGATATACCAGACGAATCGGTTTTTGTCTTTTTATTTCATCATATTTGTTGATTTTTTTTACAAACTCAATTTCAAACTTAAGTGTTTTATCATTTGAATTTAAATTTAATATTTTACTAACTCCACCAAGTCACGCTAGAGCAGTATCAAGATCATTTTCCAATAATATTGATATAAACTTGAAAAATAATACAAGATTTGATTTACCTGCACCGTTTGGACCAATAATTATGTAATAATTGTTTAACCTTAAATTATCAAAATTTAGAGTTTTGAAATTTTTCACAGTTAATGAATTAATAATCATTTGAGTCTACCTAATTTTATCATAGTAAATAATAATAATATATCCTATTATTTCATTATATCAGTTGTAAATCTAAAATGTATTTATCAAATAAGTGTTAAATTCACACTTTAAAACAGTAAATAGTTTTTTAACAGCATAAATTATGAAAAATGACTATACTTATTAATTTTAATTGATGAAAATATTTGTTAATGTATATAATCTAAACGTATACTTCATTTTCTCCAGTTAGGTTTAATTCTATAATCAAGAAATCGATTATGATAATGTTAAAAATGATGAAGAAAAATATAAATTAGTTTAGTCATCATTGTCACCATCACCATGTGAACGATTTCTTCGTGATTTTATCCTACGATACCCATAAGCACAACCACCAATGATACCAATAACAATTCCTCCTATAACAACATCATCTGTGAAATCATCATTGTCATCATCTTCTGATGTATCTGAGGTATCAGATGATGAATTTGGTGTTGAGGGTACCTCATTATCTTCTACAGTGACAATTACCTCATCAAAACTTAAATTACCATAACTATCATAAACGTAAATAATAAAATTGTGTATACCAGGTAATAAACCATCAATATCAACAATAATAGATCCATTTGACCAATTTGTAGTTTGAATCCAAATCTCTCCATTATGAGTTACGTTATAACTACCAGGATTCATATCTCCAACCGACCAAATAATGACATTGCCAGTACTATCAATAACATATGTGATATCAATTGGCGAGGATAAGGTTGGTAACACACTTTCTGCAAAAACAGTAACTATTACTGTATCAGAGGCCATATTTTCATTTTGATCAAAAACATTGATTATAAAAGCATGAACCCCTATATCTAGCCCATCAATGTCTACAATTATAGAACCATTTGTCCATAAAGAAGAGGAAATAAATGTAGTATCATTTTTTAAGACTGTATAATTTCCTGTATTCATATCACCAACAACCCATATAATTTGATTTCCACTACTCTCAAATTGATAGGTTATGTCTTCAGGTGAAGAAACTTCTGGAGGGATGGCTTCTTGATATACAGTAACTGTTACACTATCAGATACCATATTATAGTCCTGATCAAAAACAAATATGATAAATTCGTATATACCAACTGCATAGCTGTCTACACTAATAGTAATTGAACCATTGATCCATGTAATATCAGATACCAGTATGTTACCATTAACTGTAATATTATACACATTAGGATTATTATCTCCCACAATCCATGAGATTTCATTTCCTGATGAGTGAATTTCGTATGTCATATCAGCAGGAGAAGATACATCAGGAGGAGTAAATTCTGACTTGACAACAACATTTACGACATCTATTGCTACATTTCCCTCTATATCATACACATAAATTATATATTCATAATTACCCACCGTTAATCCATCTATATTTAATGTAATAGTTCCATTTATCCAAGATGTAGACGATACTTCTATAACACCATTTTTTGTTATATTATATGTAGAAGGATTTACATCACCTACATTCCATATAATTTCATTACCACTAGAACTTAATATGTAATTTACATCAACAGGAGAGGATAGATCAGGAGCATTCAATTCCATGTATCCACCATCATTAAATGTCCAACCATAGGTATCTATAATATACTGTCTTGCTGTAGCATTATTGTATCTTGATGATCCAGCCCAAAAACTAAGACTATTTTGCAAATTTAATCGTGACCATCCTTCGAGCAAATGATCATAATTATCAACTGATAAAGCAAAATTATAAATAAAAAATGTAAATGAAGATACTTGTGATACATTCCATTCACCTAGGGGTTGATTGAATGAAGTTGCCCCATTGAACATTGCTTGCATATTAGTAACTGATGATACATCCCAGTTTCCTAATGGTTGGTTGAATGAGGTTGCTCCTCCAAACATTCCACTCATTGTAACTACATTGGATGTGTCCCATAAACCAATCGATTGATTAAATGAGGATGCACCTGAAAACAAAGATCTCATACTTGTGACACTGGAAACATTCCATTCACCTAGTGGTTGATTGAATGAAGATGCTCCAGAAAACATTGCTTGCATATCTGTTACTGATGATACATCCCAATTTTCGATTGGTTGGTTGAATGAAGCTGCACCTGAAAACATACCAATCATATTTGTTACACTACTTACATTCCAATTTTCGATGGATTGATTAAATGAGGTCGCATAAGAAAACATACTAGCCAAAGCTATAACAGATGATACATTCCAATTACCTATTGGTTGGTTGAATGATGATGAATATGCAAACATAGATTGCATAATAGTGACTGAAGATACATCCCAATTACCTATTTGCTGGTTAAATGAGGTTGCTTTAAAGAACATGTTATTCATATTAGTAACTGATGATACATCCCAGTTACCTAATGGTTGGTTGAAGGATGATGCTCCATAAAATATATTATACGTAGACGTGAGTTTAGATACATCCCAGTTTCCAATTGGT
>JAOUKW010000029.1 GCA_029882335.1 Candidatus Heimdallarchaeota archaeon
AGTAATTAATAGTTATTACCAATTTATCACTTGTCACTATATTAAACAATCTGGGGAAATAGGTAGATATATTTTTTCAATTAATTTTATTAAAAAATATTTTATTTAGAGATGACATATTCGGAATTTAACTATGGGATTGATTTTAATAAATTTTCATCAAAATGCTGATTTCGTATCAATAATATTCAATTATTTTAAGTGAATAAGCAATCAATATCAACTTTGAATAACATGGGCGAAATTGTACGTACAATAAATTTAATTGATACATGTGTGATGACTATAAGTACTTAATCTTCTAAAATTTCTATATTTATTAATCTAGTATACGATTTATAAATAATACTAGAAGGACTAGGTCACCACCTTGTTTAAGGATGATTGAAAGCTCAAAAATCATCTCTTGATGGTCAGTGAGAAGTCCTATTCTCCTTAGGAGAAGCATTAGTCAGCAAAAAAATCCTAATGATTTCTTTGTGAGTGATCTATCTACTAATGGAAAATGACACGGAAATCCTGTCTTCAATGAAACCCCATGGGAAGAGAAGCAGAAAGAAGCCACAGAATGAAGTCCTTACTAATCCCACATTACATGTGTGGGAGTCTGGTGACTGCAGACAAGGAATTGGCTGAAGGTGTGTACAATTAATTATATGTATAAAAAAGATCATACAAGTTGAATTATTATATCTTGAAATTATCATTGAAAGAGTCTATAGAGTTCAGTATTGGCGCTTAATTTATTTAATAATAAAAATTTTAAATTTTATTAAATTGTTTATCATAATTGTTTCTGACGTATTATTTTCATAAGTTACAAATATTATTTTACTAAAGTAAATCAAATAATTTCGTTGATCTTAATTATTTTATTCAAAATTATATTCTATCATAATATGTTCAATTTTATTTGGCAAAATGGTATTTCTTAGTTAAAACAGGTTTAAATAAAAAGAATCTAAAATTATTCTTGTAATATTATAATTGCAAATACAGGTAGAGAAGAATACATGTCATCACAAACAACACGTATAATCCAAAGATTTGCCTATCAGTACATTGGGAATTTTTTCGAGGATAAGTTAGATAAATTTGAAAATCTCAAAAGAGATTTGCGTAAAGCAGGTATGGATATTAGTCTTAGAATGTATTTATCAATGGCTGTCTTTAAATCTATAGTAGGTGCAGTCGCTGGGTCTATAATTACATTAATTTTTGTTTTAATATTTAAAATTCCATTTACATTCGTAATTATTGATGGTCTCTTAATCGGGATTTTAGTATATGTTGTTGCGATGATAACTCCAGCATCAAAAATTGGTGAAAGAAAACGGAAACTTGATGCTAGTTTACCATCTGCTGCTTCTTATATGGCAGCAATGTCTTCAGCTGGAGTAACACCCGATGAGATTTTTTATTCTTTGAGCAGAGATGAAATTAATCTTTTTGTTAGTGAGGATGCCAAGAAAATATCTCGTGATATCAAGATATTTGGTTTAGATATTGTTCGTGCTTTGGATAACGCTGCTAGAAGGTCTCCCTCTCCAAAATATACCTCGTTTTTGGAAGGTATAAATGCTACAAATACTTCTGGTGGTGATTTACAATCATATTTTGAAAATGCATCAAAGAATTTAATGAGAGATAAATTACAATCTGAAAAGGGTTTTGTAGAACTACTGGGTTTATTTGCAGAATTATTTTTAGTTGCTTGTATTGTTACTCCTACGATGGGTGTGGTATTACTTGCAGTTGCTGCATTACAAGGTACAATGAATCACCAAGAGTTAGTCACATTGGTAATTGTCATTACATTCATACTTATTCCAATTTTACAATCTATGATTATTATAATGGTGGATGGTTCTCAACCTCAAGAATAATTCAATTCAGTAAATCATTATATAACTAATTATTACTAAATTAATTAATTTACAAAATATTTTTATTCAAACTAACAATATTTGTAGATATTTCATCTATAAAATCGATCCTTTTTTAGGTTTGAATTCCATAACTCAATTTAAAGTATGTCTGTAGACTACATAATGTTTTCATTATTAGTTATGTATCTGAAGGAGAGTATTTGATGTCAAAAGAATTTAATTTAAACGCAAATGATCTACGAAAACGTAATAGAACAGTATCCCGAAATGGAATGATATGGATATTTGCTTTGATTTTATCACTTTCGTTCTTTCTTATAGGTTATCTTGATTTTCAAGCTGATTATGAACAGAGAATTGCACCAACGTATTTTGATAGGAATGGAAATGTAGCTACAAATTCAACAATGGTTGTTGATTATACGCAAGAAGATGGATCTATTGTACAAGAAACTTTTTATCCTGTTTTTGGCAAGGTATATGTACCAAAGCCCGAAGGTGGCGGTTTTTTACCTGCTTTTATTGATTTATCAATACATGAGTGGATTGCTGTTTCCCTTATCGTATTATTTGCGATTCCTGCTTTCATGATTTATTTAAGAGAGAATAAGAGATTGGATGGGATAGATAATAATCTACCATATTTATTAAGAGAAATAGCAGATAGTCAAAGAATTGGTATGCAATTACCACGTGCAATAGCTGAAGCAGCAAAGAGAAATTATGGCCCTTTGACTCAAGAATTGAAAAAATTAGCATCAAAAATTTCTTGGGGTATTCCATTTCCAGACGCAATGTCTGCATTTAGAATGAGTGTAGATACACCTCTTTCAAGACAAGCTACCATATTGATATTGGAGGCTGAAAGATCTGGTGGTGAATTGGAGAAGATATTTGATTCTGCTCAAACATTCGTGCAAGAGTTACTTGATGTTAAAAAGGAGCGAGAGAGTTCAATTAAACCATACGTTTATATTGTTTTTATCAGTTATTTGATATTCATTGTTGTTGTTTATGTTTTATTTACCACATTCTTTGCACCTTTTGGTAGTAGATCGATTACCACAAGTGACGGAGAATCGGTAGTACCTGTTCCTCTTCAAGCATTTAAAGTATTATTTCTTTATTTATTGTTGGTACAAGGATTCTTTTCAGGACTTGTTGCAGGTAAAATGGGTAAAGGAAAGGTAATGGATGGTACATTGTATTCTACAATATTAATGTTTATTGGGTTATTATTTCACAAATTTCTTATTGTTGCAAGCAGTGAGAAGATTGAAGAAGCTGCTAGAGGTTGATTTAAATGTCCATAATCAAATTGAGATATTTAGTATGCTATAATAGACAATTATTAATTATAAAAAAGGTGATATAATTTATGGGTAAATTAGATGATGATATGAAAGAGGTACTCAGTACCTTAGGAAATTTAGTAAACGAAGTAAATCAGATAAAATTTAATGTCATGCGAATCCACGGTGAAATAAGTAAAATTGAAGGTGGAGGAGGCGGCGGAGGCGGCGGCGGAGAATCCGGTGTAATAACTGCTGCTGTTGATTTAGGACCTGTTGAAGAAAGACTTGATGAATTAACTAAAAAATTAGTCACTCGTGAAGAAATAGATCGATTAGAGGCAAGAATTGAGGAATTAGCCTCTGAAAGAATTAGAGAAGCTCAAGAAACAATATCTCGAGTTACAGCTCTATTCCAATCCGGTTTAGAAATGGTAAAATTAGAATCAACTCTTGCAGATGTCAAGTCGCTACTTGAAGAAACTGTATTAAAGTGATAATTAATATGATACGCCTTTTAAAATCTCGTAGAGGACAAATCAGGGGTATTGATTTTAGTCTTGCGATGATTATCTTTGTATTAACTATGACTCAAACTCTTCTATTAACGAATATATTCATAGAATCAAGTTTGTCATATCAAGAAACATCCGAAAGGCAAGCTGAGGCTAACAGTATCGCAAATGCTATAATTCATTCTTCTGGTAGTTATTTGGGTTCTGATTGGGGAATTGTACCAACTCCAACCTTAATTACATCTACTTGGACCTTTGGATTAGCTGGAGATCAGGGAGCTTTGAATTCATTTAAGGTGGGAAGATTATCCTCAACATCTTTATCCAATTTTTATTTATCATATAATGATATATTGACTGGTTCTGATTACTCTAGAGATTTTAAGCTGGAATTAATTAATCCCGTTAATGTACTGATTACAGTAAGTGATGATGGTGCTGGAACGGTTACAGTGCAGGGAAATGTTACTAGAGATTATGAATTGTTATCACAGGTTGATGTAGCTATTTTTGTCATCGAACAAACTAATTTCGCCAGTCAAAGTAATCTAGTTCAAACCGATACGAGTGGTTCTTTTTCTGTAGCATTTAATCCAGTTAATTTTGCAACTTCAGATTACTTTGAGGTAATTGCAATTACAAAATATAGTGATAGTATACAGGATAGTATGCGAGTACTTCACACCAAGTCTGGTGGGGTTACACCATCTATAAGTAGAATTTCTATTTTTGATAGTCAAAACACAACTTTTGGATATTCTGTACGTGTAAATATTACACAAAATGATGTTATCCCTTCAAATGTTAATTTTCTTGCCTTATATATAGGTGTTAATGGGGAGACAGTAAAACAAAATATTGATTTACCAATTGCCTCTGCAGATAATACTTGGTCTAGCAATATGCTTATACCTCAAGATGGTTTGGTATATTTTGTTTCACAAGAACAGACTGCCGGTGGTGATTTTGTATCAAGTATGGTATTTCCCGTTGCTTTAGATGGTAAAAATTCAGATATAGTTCAACCATCTACTATTATTGATGCGAATCTGACAATTGTTGTAAAGTCTATTATTATAAGAGGATTAATCATGGATTTAAGATTAACTACTTGGGAGCAGTAACTATGAAGAAGTATACAAAATCACAATTGTTTTTAATAGAGGTTATAGTTTCATTAAGTGTTTTAATTATTATTGTAACTGCTTTATTTAGTACTCAAAATTTTACCCCTCCTATCTCCACTACCAATCTTCAAGAAAGTGGAGAGAATGCAATCAAATTATTAGTTGAATCTGGAGAATTATTTTTGTATTTTGAAGCTGCATTTAATAATTATGACTTAAATAATCTAACTTTGTTATCAGAATCTGACCCTTCAAAAATTCCAGTAATGAATACAATTACTTCTTCAATACCTTCAATAGCCAATTACAAAGCCACTGCATATAGGTATAATTCCACTCAATTAGATTGGCAGCAGATTGACATAGTAAATTATGAATCTGATAGTTCTGGATTTGATGTTGTTGATGTTGAGTATTATGCACCTGGCTATAATGGAATTTATCAAGAAATTATATTTAGGTTATTTTTGTGGTATGAGGTGAATATATGATCAGAAGAGGGCAAATCTTTCTTATTTTAACGATATTGAGCATTTCGTTTTTAGTTGCAATAACTGGTGTTTTACTGGAAATACGTAGAGCTGAATATTTAGATCCTGTTCCTGAATCTGATCGTTTATATTATGCTTGGGAAAATTCTATTGATTCTATTGAACTAATGTTTGATTTAATCATTTCAGAAAATTCACAATTAAATGTAGCCACTGATATTACTGGATTGTATAACGGTAGGTTGAATGGATATTTAACAAACTTGAAAAATTACCTAGAAGAACGGGCAATATCTACCCAAATTAATTTAATTGGAAATGTTGAATATTATAATCAATCTAGCTCACCTCAAAATCATAATGTAACTATGTTCGCTGAGTTATTTCTTAGTTTATCAACTCCAAATTTTAAACTTGAACAAACGTTATTGTTAAGGGTTAGTTATTTTGTTAATTTTGTTGGAATTAATACATTGGTCGCTTATAAAAATGTAAATGATCATATTATATTTCAAGATAAAGCTACAATACTTGGTTCTAGTGGAACTATAGTAGATCAAGATAATGGTTCCTATATTATTACAGGAGGAATTACAGGCGATATATTAACTTTTGAAACAGTAAATTTTATTATGCTGGTAGTGATTAATCCTTAAATCATAATATATTTTTTTAATGATAATATTTTTCTTGAAAATAATCCCAACACATTAATTAGTAAAGTAAAATGAGAAGTTGGCGAAAACAATATGTCATCTACAACACCTGCTGGTCTACAGAATTATTCCAAAATATCAGATCGTGATAAAGCTTATTTATTTAAAATCTTAGCATCAATATTTGGGGGATTAATATCAGGGATAGTTATAGGAGTTAATTATGATACCGAAAATTTTATTGGTACATGGAATAATTTTTTCTTTTGGTTTTTCTTTCTACTCCCTAATATTTCACTAGTACCTATTTTAAAGAAGCAATTCAATCTTGAAGGTATGGACAATAAAAAGATATTTCGACATGGTATTATGGTTGGTTTCTTCTTAAATCTCTTCTTCTGCACAGTCGTGTTTAATTTTTTCCTGTTTTGATAGATAAATGTACTTTGAATGAAATTACGATTGTATTTTAACTAAATGAAGTACACGTCCAAAAAATAATAAAAAGATTAAATGATATTATTAATTGTGGAATTAAATTGGAAATTAACTCTTGAGGGTAGTGATGAAGGTGAGGATGATGACCTAAAGTTGACTTTTGTTGATACAAGTAATATTCTAGGTGAACCAAAAATTGAAAGGCAATTTATTGATACAATAATTAAAAATACAAAGAAATATGATCACTATTCTATATTCCGAAATTTAAAAAAGATTATATCTGATAAAAATGAGGATATGACTGGTTTGGCTATTTGGGCATTGTTGGGTATTGTAAAGGAGAAGTCTCAAAGGGTTGGTTTACTCCTTGGTTCTCTTGCGGAGGGTGGTGTTCACATAATTGCTGCATGGCCTTCTTCATTTACAGATCAGTTACGTGCCGATGTATCTCTTTTGGATGTAGTTCTAGACAAATTTATTTCTGATCCATCATTTTGGACTCAAGTGGATTTAGTTATTGGTTTTCATTAATTTCGTTTTCCTCTATTTCTAATTCAATCCATTCAACATTAATTCCTTGTTTCTCTAGAATTGCAGTAAATGCTTTTACATCTGAAGCTGATGGGATGGCGAAAATTGGCTCTGTATTCCCTAATATTGCAGAGCTAATATCTTTCATAAATTTTACTGGTTTAGGTAATTCTTCTTCTTTATCTAGGTATTTTCTGTAAATAATTAAGGTATATGCTACCAAATTAGTAGAATCATCCTCTATGAATGGTGAATTCTCTAATTTTGTTCTAATTTTATTGTCTGCCTTTCTTTCTTGAATTACCACTTTATTAATCATTGAATGTAGAAAACTCATTGATTTCTTAGGAGAGGGTTTTGCGATTACTCTATATGATTTTTTGAGAAATCCTGGTACGAACAATATTGGTAGTGCAACTCCTCCTGTTGAAGCAACTACTGCAGCTCCTCCAGCCATTGCTGTAGATTCTAAAAGTAATTTTTTATCCACTTTTCCTTCTGCAGTTTTTATTTCTCCATAAGGTATCCATGCAATTCCTTGTTTTTGAATATAAATTATTATCCCACCAAAAGCGGGTAAAATTGTATATGTTTTATCTTTTAATTCTAATCCTGCAATTACTTGAATGACCCATTTCTCTAGTTTCTTCAAATCAGGTAATTCTATACTATCATTTTCCTTTTTTTTTCGAAACACTAATTTAATATCGATAATCAAGTTAAAAAATATATCACTTATTTATCCAATTAGTTTACGCATTTTAAAAATATATGAAACAGTAATTTCTAACTTGAATATAAGTTTAAATTAAGAATAATAATGCATATGCGACTCCAAATGGCATGAATATATTATCAAACATAGAAAATGAGATTGCTTCTATCAACATAGCAATAATTGAGGTTATAATTATGATGAATAGAATTGATGGAATAAATGCATTAAATGAGAGAAATGCTATGATCCCTCCTAGATATGATCCAATAAATACTCCAAATGAACCTTCTATTGATTTATAACCGGTTATTTTGTATTTATGTTTTCCAAATGGTTTTCCTATGAATTCACCCAATCCATCACCAAATGCAACAGATAATACTCCTGCCATGAATATCCATTTATTTTCTTGAAATATTATTAGTAAAATCACAGTACTAAGTGTTGTTAAAGTGGTATTTATTATTGATACATTTACACTTTCTCCGGGTCTTGTACCCATAATAAACAATGATTGAATCAATCTTATTCGTTTAGGTACTGATAACAATAATATAGTTAATAGAAAGATCGACATAAAGATAATTACTTCTTGAATGGTGTCTAGGAATGCACCATATACTGCTGCAACGGTTAGTCCAGTTACATGTAGAAATTTCCTAATAACCCAGCTTGGTGCTTCCTTCTTTTTGAGATAAAAGCAGAATGTAAAAAGTATATAGGGTAATATTATTAATAATATATATTTTGTGTATTCCATTTTTATCTCTATTTTCTTCTTTGTTCATACACTTTATTTATATTTAGAATTAGATTAATACAATTATTTGATAATTCCTAATGATTTAATCAAGTACAAGAATGGAGTGTCCTAGATAGTCACTGGTTTTATTTAAAGCAACTAAATAATATTTTTTCTTTGGATTTAGATTGTTAGAATAAGGCTGGAAGTTGTTTACTTTACTTAATATTGATTTTACTACACCAAATAGTGGATTTCCATCAATAATCAAGATATTTTCAGTTTGTTTCGGTATATTTCTCAATTCTACTATGTTATTTTTCATCACAATGGAAAATATATTTTCCTTCAAATTGATATTCATTGATCTTGGTTTAATTTCAATGGCTGATTTAAGCTTTTTACTTGTTGTTTCAGATACTTTTCTTGAATAATTAAAAGCTGGTGGTTTTATCCCTTTTTTACCAGTTATTTTTGCCTTAATTTCTTGATTGTCCTTATTCATCCAATTAATTCGGGATAATCCAATTAAATCACCTCTATTTCCCAATTGTAGATATGGTTTTGGTGGTTTTACAGTATCAATAGGAATCCATAATCCATACAAATAGACTTCTGCAAAGGCATGGTTTATCCAGTTGTTGAAATTAGTTCTTCCAAAACCACTGATTAGGTTTGCTTGGATACCAAATGACCTTAGAAGAGTGACTGTTAAGGCAGAAAATTCTGTACAATCTCCTTTTCCGTACTTTAGTGCATATGCAGACCCTCTTTCTTTTATTTGTCTTACATATTTTACATTTCTATGAACAAAAGATAATACATCATTTAATACTTTAATAGGGTATGAAATATTTCGATATCCATCATACCTCTGCAAATTCGGATCATCTGTCTCTAGGCCAATTTCTGATTTATATGGGATTGTTCTTTTAATGATATAATTTTCATCTGGTAAATTATAAAATGGAATAACATCTATTGAAATATGAGCCGGTTGAATCATTTGAAACCATTGTAATTTTTTTTGGTTTGTTCCCCATAGATTATTTGATAGAATATTCTCATTATGAACTATGGTACCTCTTCCACCGACAACTTCACTTTTTGATTGTAATAAATAGTTGTCTGGAACTTCTAATGTTTCTACTTCTATTTGATCTATTTCTCCATTCATATTTGTAAAATTCATTAGATGATGTACAAGAAAAGATTGAGTGGGTCTTTTTCTACTGATGATGTAGAATGGAAATTGGAATATGGTATTATTACTTAAGTCATTTACTTGGATGGTGTAAAGGCCTTTAACAAGGTAATTTGTTAAAGGAAAACTAATTTGCCATTTTTCTCCAATTTTAAGGGAAGGAATCTCAATTTTAGAAATTTCGGTGTTGTAGGGGTCTAATAATATGTAGATAAAACCACCAAAATTAATTGACCCTCTTTCTACAAGGATAAATATGTTCCCTTTGGCAGGGAGTTTAATATTTGGATAAATTTCCTGTTTTACTTCGTCCTGCCAATGGATAGTAATCATAATTTATACTATAATGCTAAATATTTAATTAATATTGAAGTGGTCTAGTATTTTTCAACGAATAATATGTGGCGTTGTTATTATGACTGATTTAGAAGGTTAACATTTGAATTAAAGACATTGTAATTTAAAATTGCTGAAATGCATGAATAATTTTATTTTTGATAATGATTTGAATTAATTATGAATAAATATAATCTTCTAGATGGAGTGCAAGGATTTAGAGATTACTTTCCAGAAGACTGGGATAAAATCGACTTTATTCTTAATAATATGAAATTTATCGCTAGAAGATATGGATATGTTGAATATGAGGGACCAAGTATAGAAGCTACTGAATTAATTGAAGCAAAATCAGGAGAAGGTTTAATCACAGAAATTTTCACAGTTAATAATAGAGAGAATAGAAGAATTCTCCTCCGACCAGAACAAACTCCAACCTTAGCACGTATGCTTGCAAAAAATCAACAAAAATATAAGAGACCAATTCGATGGTTTTCAATTCCTCGTTTATTTAGAGATGAGACTGTTCAAAAAGGTAGAGTAAAAGAGTTTTGGCAATTAAATGTGGATTGCTTGGGTGATGATTCTATGGTAACTGATGCTGAAATAATTTCAGTTGCAGTTGATATTTTACGGGAATGTGGTCTTAAGGATGATCAATTTTCAGTACTAATAAATAATCGTAAATTATTAAATACTTTTTTGAACTCGATGGATGGTGTAAATTCGCAAAAAATTATCTCTGTTATAGACAAGAAGATGAGTTATTTACAGGATTATGCAGAGATACAATTAGAAAATAGTGGAATGACTAAAAAAGACGCAAGTAATGAAGCACTTAAGTTCAGGAGAATTCTAAATTCAAGTGGTGAGTTCAAGAATGAATTGTTAGAAAGTTCAAGTGAATTGACTAAATCAATGGTAAATGATATCGTTGAAATAACAAAATCGGTGGTTGTAGCTTCTTTTTTGCAAAATGGATTACAACAGGATCAAGCAAATGAGTTGTATAAGTTAACTTCCAATATTAATGAACCTACTGTGTTTATTGACAATCTAAAACAGTTGTCATTACCTCCTGAAAGTGCAGCTATTATTGATGAATTCGAAGAATTAGTGATCTATTTAAAATCATTTGGAGTTATAGATACGGTTATTTTTGATGCCAGTTTAGCTCGTGGTTTAGATTATTATACTGGTTTTGTATTTGAGGTATTTGAATCAAGTGGACAATTAGTTAGAGCATTATGTGGTGGAGGTCGATATAGTGATTTAGTTGAAAGCTTAGGTGGTACGAATTTATCCGGTGTTGGATTTGGTATGGGTGATCTTGCATTGCTGGAAACAATGAAAATATTAGGTTTGGATAAATCATTGGATCAAAATAAACCGGAGATTTATATTGCACCGATAAAAAAAGAACCTATTCCTATGATTATCGAACTTGCTGCGCGTTTACGGAAAAACTTCAGTGTTATGTGTAATCCCTTTACATGGAAGTTGAATCGACATTTTGACACGGCAGATACTATGGGTACGAAAATTGTAATATTAATGGGTCCTAAAGATTTAGCAAACAATATGGTTTCAATTCGAAAGTTAGCAACAGAAGAAAAATATGAATTGCAGATAAATGAATCACTAGAAGATGAAGTTCGTAAAATATTGGGTGAATAGTAAGCTTATAAATATCTCTTTCTAGTAATCTTTATTTTAAATTCATTGGTTTTTCAATTATGAGAAAAATAGGAACTGACGCATATTCTTTAGATACTAATGGCCATGTTGCATTATTATCCTCCGGTCGTTTAATCTTAATTGATACTGGCACAAAACCGGATGGTGAAATTCTTCTACCAGAGATAGAAAAAACAGGATATAAAGTATCAGATATTGAATTTATTTATATTACTCATACTCATCCAGATCATGTTGGTGGTTTAGCTAAATTAAAAGAATTAACAGATGCAATTGTTTTATCTCATGAATTAGAAGCGAAATATATTTCAAAGGAAGAAATATATGATGGTCCACCTGGGTCAAAATATCAATTTCATCCAGGAACACCTGTAGATGTGAAATTAGTTGATGGTCAAATCTATGAAGGTTTATTAACAATTCATACTCCAGGTCATACACCTGGTCATTCTTCATTTCTAGATCAGGAGGGTAGTTTATTAATTGCAGGAGATGCATTTAGGAATGATCCTGAAACTGGATTTGGCCCGATGGGTGATCAATATACTCTAGATCCAAATCAACATAAATTATCTATTAAGAAATTATCAAATTATAATTTTGAGAGAGTGATATTAGGACACGGTGAACCTGTAGAAGTAAATGGTTCAAAACTGCTTAGACAGCTAGTTGAAAGAGAAAATTACTGAATGTTATCCATTGGTTTTGATCCTTCGTTTATAGATACATTAGTTAGAGTTCAAAATGGTAATTCTCTTGCCACTCATCTTCCATTACCTGGAAATCATCATAGAGATTCATTTATCCAAAGAATTGCAGGAGGTAATGGAGTTAATGTGTCTTATGTCTTGTCAAAAATAGATATCCCACATACTTTAGTTGTTCCAGTAAATCAAGAATTTGAAATGTTATTAAAGCAGAGGGGTATTATAAATTTTTATTCAATTAACGCAGATATTTCAGAAACTGTTGCATTAACCTATTCCAAGGGAGATATACAGTTTAACCATCAGAGGTCAGTACTAAATAGAATTCATTGGAGTAAGGAAATTCATGATTTATGGGTAAATTCCCCCATTGCTATATTTCTAAATTGGGGACTAAATATAGATTCTCTGGAATGGGTATCGCTCCAATGGTTATCAATTTGTGGCTGGAATTTTGATGAGTTACTATCCGAGAGAGATCTATTCTCCCATGCGTTAGAAATGAATTGTCCTTCTAAACCTATTATTTTAGAACCTGGGTCTATAAAAACTCATCATTCAAAAGACAATTTAACGAAATTATTAACAAATATGTCAAAGAGTGAAATTACAGATAAATTGATATTTTGTTGCAATGAAGAGGAAGTATCTGAATATAGGACCATAAATTTTCCTAATTTTGTACTTCATACATCTAAATTTGTAGAATTAATCGGATCTGAAGAAAAATTAGTTGATGTACCAAAATTGCGGAGAGAGCCTGAAACTTTTGTTGGTGCAGGTGATGCTTTTCTTGCAGGTATGATATCTTCTGTGTTGAAGGATGAAATTGATTTAGATTATTGCATTAAAGTGGCTCAAACCTATTTGCTAAATGATTATTCGGATAACTAATCTTTATCTTTTTTGAGAATTTTTAATGCAGTCATATATCCACCGGCTATTGTTCCTCCAAATCCTCCTCCTGGAAATCCCCATGCAGATGCAAAATATAGATTTTTTACTGGAGATTTAGAATATTTTCTACGATTTAACATAGCTTGTTTTGGAGTTTGAGCAAATCCATATACAATTCCATTTGGATTGAGTGTATATCTTTCTATTGTACGTGGTGTTGACATTTCAGTATAGACAACATATTTTTTAATTCCTGGAAATGTATTTTCTAATTTTTCCAAAAAAATTTGAGTTACTTCATCTTTCCTTTTCTTATATTCTTCTTTTTCTTTGAACTTCCAGTTATCAATATAATCTATAGCACAAATAGAGGCAATATGATACTTCTCTGTTGATAAGCCATTATCTATTGCATCATAATTGACAAAAACCATTCCCTTCTTTAGATAGTCTCCATTTCTTTCAAATTTGGTAAAATCCTTTAATGTATTAACTTCTTCATTGTAAATGAATGTTGAATATCTATTATCAACTAATTGAGATATATCTTCAGAAAAGGCTATATAAATTGAAATTAAAGAACATGGCAATTCAAGTGAATTAATCTGTTTTGTGTATTCATCATTTTTCATACTTGGTATTAATTTGTTTACTACATTTGGAATAGCTGCATTAGCTATTATTATTTTACCATATGCTATCAATTCTCCTTCCGTAGGTCTTTTTTGTCTTCTATATTTCACACCTACTGCTATTTTATTTTCTATAATTATTTCTTCGACCAAATGTTTTAACACAATAGTACCTCCATATTTGGTAATGGTATTGGCTAATGCGTCAGATAGTTTTTGAGAACCTCCTTTAACAAAATAACCTCCTCCTATCAAATATTAAGCTTGACCTGTTGCATAAAACAAATAACTTGTAGTATATGGGTCGTCATGATAATAGGCTAAATTTCCAATTAGGGTTAATTTTAAATCCTCGTTTTTAGTTAATTTGTCAATATACTCTCCAACATTTGTATTTAAATTAAATATCAAATTCCTTAATAAAAGGGGTAGTATGGGAAAAAGGATGATTAATTTCCAAATAGGCCAGTTTAATCTTTTGATTTGTTTCCTAACATTGATAATATCGTTAAAAAATTTATTAATTGCCTTTTTTTCCTCTGGAAATTGAATAGATAAACTATTTTTCGCTTCATTTACATTATCTGGTAAGATTATATCTAATTGTCCTCGAATTAATCTAAAGAATTCAGGAACTTTCACAAATTCAATTTGATTATATACCTCCAAATCATGATACATTGATCTATTATGTACTGAACCTGTTTCATGTAATCCTACTTCAAATATCATTTCTCTCTTTCTTTTGAATACAGTTGCACAACCACCAACAACATTATGCTGTTCTATCAGTAATACTTTTTTGCCAGCTTTTGCTAGTTTAGAACCTGCAGTTAATCCGGCGAGACCTCCTCCTATTATTATTATATCATATCGGTGGATAGGGGAAATGTTCTCAACTCCCATAAATTAATATATTGATAACAAATTATAATTAAAATATGTTACGTGTCAACTTCTGTATTTATTCTTTTGAAAAACATTCAAATTAATATTATTTTAATAATATTCTTGATTATATTCAATTAATTAATTTAACAATAATATATAAGGCGCTTACAAAATTAATTTAACTGATTATATTTTAATCTTTTATAACATTTCGTAGTATAAAATAATTAAAATATTGAAAATTATGGCGATTATTTTAAAATATGTATATTGCCTTAT
Organism: Candidatus Heimdallarchaeota archaeon; assembly: GCA_029882335.1. GTDB lineage: Archaea > Asgardarchaeota > Heimdallarchaeia > Heimdallarchaeales > Kariarchaeaceae > JAOUKW01. The sequence goes on from JAOUKW010000029.1 coordinate 15,047, forward strand.
TGTTTAATGCATTTCCACACATTCTACAATGATAATAGATAGAGTTTTTAAGGTAGATTAGACTATAAAATGATTAAGGTTATTCGAGGATTTCACGAATGAGAAAATTTACAAATAAAACCCTAGTTTGGTTATCATTCTCCATGATTGTGTTATTAACAAATTCATCGGCAGTAATGGGTAATCAGTTAGGTTTAGACGTAACAATGAATGCTCTCAATTCAAATCCAAATATAGAATTTGCTAATGTAGCTGCTGGTATCGGCACTGCTACTTACTCTTCTGTATTCGTTTTTGGAGGGCATGATGGAAGTGCATTACCGGTGGCTGTTGATGGTGCTGGCTTTGCAGAAACAACTGCATGGTTTATAGCATATATCAATCAAACCGAGTTTAGTACATATTTGAATAGAGCCCCAGCTCCCGTAAGTGGTGCTGATGGTTTATCTTTAACATTAACATATCCAGAATCTACATCTGCTGCTGCTGCTTTGGGTTATGCAGGTAGCGCAGCTGCATCTTTTGAATCAGTATATGGAGTAACATTTAATTTAATTTCATTTACTACATCAGGAGCAAAAGTAGTTGTCTGGCATACTGAAACCGCACCATTTGCATCTGTAGCAGGTCATGTTGAAACTGCAACATCTAATGGTTATGCATCATTATTTGATACAAATACAGTTACCACATCTCCAGTTGGCTGGGCTGGTTATGGTGTAAGAACCATAGTAAACCAAAAAGTTGGAATGCTCGGTATGGGATGGGTAAATCCTAATGGAATTACACAATCCGGTTCTGTTTATACATTAAGTTCTTCAAATATTTTTGGATCCGTAATTTCACCAAATACAGGTTTTGGTTTAAGTAGAATTAAATATTCTTTCCCATATCCAATTACTCCTGTTACCAATGGAATTACTCCAGTAACATCTAATCCATTACCTCACGTAACTGGTGTTATGCAATGGGATCAAAGACACCCTATTACAGGATATAGTCTTGGTTCAGCAGCTAATTATCAAGTAGATTACACATTAGGTATGGATGTAGCATTCCCCAATGTTCAAAATGAAATGGTTGTTGATCAAGCATTATTAGAATCACAAGGTATCTTAGATGTTACATTTAACTTAGAAAATATTGGTGGTGCAAATGCAACTGATATTGGTGTTCACCTACCAGTAGGTGATTACTTCCCTATGTTAAATAATTCTGATCTAAAAATATGGTCTATTCGACCTGAATATGATTTAGATGAAACTTTTACAACCACAATTTCTATTAAAACTGAAGTCGGAGGTGTTGTTACCTCTACTGATACATTAGTTGTTGTAAGTGGATGGTATGTTAATGCAGGTACATCAAATCTAGCACATTGGAATACTGGTACAACCAGTCTTGTATTAGCTAGTCAAACTGTTTTGACTGTTACTACTAAATTGCTATTAGATGCTCCACAAGGACTACCACAATTCTTACTCGATGCAATCAATGCACATTTAACACTTCCCGTCACTGATCTTAGTGTTGTAGGAGATGCATTGCCAAATATTTTGAATGACACTTTCTGGAACGGTTTTACAACCATATATCAACAACAATCTATCTTCAACGTAGATCTTGGTGACTTTACCCTTGAAGAAAGACAATTTGGTACTTCATCCGATAACGCAGTTAATGTTTGGTTCTTATCCGCAAATGTTGATGTATTGACACCTGGACAAACCACCTCATTAAACTTCAGAGTAACAGATATTCCTACTGCAAGCAGTGGATTATATGATTTTGCATTAATGAAGTTAAGAAGTGAACAAGGTACTAATTTCCCCTATGCAAATATATCATCTTCAACCCAAAATTATGAAGACTTTATGCAATATTTATTTGAATTACATAGCTTTGATGGTCGTCCATTATCCTTTGGTTTTGATACAAATATCCAATTCGGCCCATTAGCTGCACCAATGACTTATACACATGCTAATTACTTCTCCTACGGTGCATTTGTAAGTTATGCAAATGATCAAGGATTTCCATTCTTTGGTATGTCAAATGGTCAAAATGTGCAAATTGCAGATGATGAATCTTTAGTTAGTGCAACTGTTTCATTAGACCAACAAGTCTATAATCCTGGTGATACTAAAACAATTACAACCAACTTAAGAGTAAGTGGAACTGAAGCAAGTAATGTAGTTGTTCATTTATATCAAGCATCTCTTGGAAGAGATTGGAGATTTGAAAGAGTCGAAAAGGTTGGTGAAATCAATGCAGGTAATTTAGCTGCAAGTGTAACACCTTATTCATATACCACTCAAATAACTGCAGATAGTTACTTAGGTTACTCTCCTGTTTTTGCTGTTGTTGAATTTGATAGTGATGCTGGACAAGGTCCAGAACCCGTTACTGATTTCTTTGAGATGGGTGTAACATCATTTGAAGCTGGTGGAGAAGCACATCACATCCTCCTTTCCACATTAACTGGATCATTATTGGTTGATGCTGATGCAACTGAACTAAATCCTTCAATCGCTGTTCCCCGAGTTGAATTAACTACCAGTACAGACCCTGTTGATACATCTAGCCTATATGTTGGAGATCAATTTACAGTAACTGTTACTATGACAAATGTTGGTGAAGCAGAAACTACTGCATATTATGGTCAGGCGTATGAAACTGCAGGTTTAACCTTGGTTGATTACACTTATACTACAGGTGCAGTTGGTGTTGATGATACATTTGGTGACTACGGTTTCATTGGTGTCGGAAGTATTAATCTCGGTGTAGGTGCAAGTGCTACTGTAACAATGACTTTTGAAGTTGTAGGTGCAACAACTCTCCCCTCCCCGACAGTTTACTTTACCATCCTTGGTGAGTCATCTTTAGGTGATACTGTAGATACTGGTGTTGGTATTGA